>JAFQKN010000126.1 GCA_017396895.1 Clostridia bacterium | reverse complement strand
GGGGCAGTCGAAATCGGTTTACTACACCTACAACAGTTCCAACCAACTGACGCGTGAGGACAACCAGTTCGCGAACAAAACATTCGTGTATTTTGTCACAGCCACGGGCAATATCAGCAGCATACAGGAAACGGCCTACACCGCGCCCGGCACAACACCGTCCAACCGGCAGACCGTCACCGACATGGCTTACGACGACTGGGTGTGGATCGACCGTGTGACCGAGATCAACGGCGACGCCGTCACCTACGATGCCATCGGCAACCCGACCGCCATCGGGGACGTGTCCTTGCTGTGGGAAGGCAGAACCCTGCGGCAGTATGCGGACGACACGAACGTATACAACTACATCTACGATATGTCCGGCCGCCGCACATCAAAGACTCTCAACGGCACGCAGACAAAGTACTATTACGAGGGCAATACCCTTGTTGCACAGCAAACAGGCAGTGACAAGCTGACCTTCATGTTCGATGCCAAGGGTGCCGCGTACGGATTCTTCTACGGCAACAATCCATATTTTTACATTCGCAATCTGCAAGGTGATATCGTCGGCATCACCGATTCCGCCGGCACCGTCCTCGGCACTTATGTATATGATGCATGGGGCAATCTCATAGAATCTGCAAGCGACCTATCCGACCCGATTGCACAACTCAACCCGCTTCGCTACCGCGGCTATTACTACGACACCGAAACCGGCTTCTACTTCCTCAACAGCCGTTACTACAACCCCAAGACCGGCAGATTCCTGAATGCGGATATCTATACAACAACAGGACAGGGGTTAATTGGTAACAATATGTTTGCATATTGCAACAATAATCCAGTATCATTTTATGATCCGTCGGGAAGTCTTGTTGGTTGGATTCTTTTCGGGGTTGTTGTTTTGGCAGGTATAGGAGGTGCTATTCTTGGCTATTGTGCTGATGAAAAGTTAACTGATTGCATTAAATCGGAAGATGAATTGGATGAAATTATAGAATTGCCACCACCAACTCTTACTCAACAAACAACATCTTCAAATGGCATTACTAATGGGATTATTTTTGACACCAATACCGATAATACCAGTACAACGAAATTGCAAACCTCGCCTACAGAACTGACAACTTTTGATAGGGTTTTGAATGCAGGAATAGGGTTAGGACTCGGATTGACAACAACTGGCGTTGCATTATCTCTTATAGGTGTTGGCATGGCAGTTTCTGCCAGTCCTTTGTCATTTGTGTTAATTGGACAACAGATTGCTGCCGTTGGTATATTGGCTATTGACCTACCCGCGATGCTTGTTTTTCCAGCCGTTGGAATTGCTGCTGAAACAATAGAATGGGCAGAAAAAAGTTAAAAAATAAGAAGGGACAATGACTATGATAGAATTTGATGGACATTTGAACGGAAGTGCTGAAAAGCAGTTTTGGAAAAATGTCAGAAAGTACGCTTACAGAATTTTGTTGTTTGCATTTATAGGAATGATCGCTTTTACCGTTTTTATTGTCTTAAAAACCAAAATATGGTTTATATGCATTATCGTTGGTATCATTTTCTTATTTCTTTTATCATGTTTGCTTCTGCTGCCGAAAGCAAAAGAAGCAAAAGGTATACTTCCAAGGCGTATTTTTACAGATGGAGAATACATAACCTGCATAGCAGACAAATACTCTGACAATAAAACGCTATCCGATGTTAAACAAGTGTATGACTATGAAGAATATTATCATGTTGTTATGAATGGCGGTTCCGGTTTTTTTATGTATGTTTGCCAAAAAGACCTACTTACACAGGGATCGCTTGCTGAATTCGAGGCTTTGTTTGAAGGAAAAATCATAGACATGGCTAAAGCGAAAGGGGATTCTTGAATGGTGAAAAAATACAATCGGTTTCTCCTGATTTTTTACATAGGTAATGCTTTTCTTTTGTTTGTTTTGGCGCCGGTTCCTATTGGGTTCAGTTTCATTGAAGGCGCAATCCTCAGTGAACTGTTTTCATACCAATTATTTTCAGAGAATTTGACTTACGATCATGTGACCACAGTTTTATTATTGCTGGCTATTCTTTTGTCTGTTGGTATTCGTATCTTGCTTTTGTTAAAACCAACAAACCGCTTGAATTTTTTGATTCGCTTCGTATATTCATTTTTATTCGTTGATATGTTGGTTTGCCTAATCAGTCAAATATATTATATTATTCAAGAATCAAAAGATAATGGCAAATGGGTTTTATTGAGTTGCATAATGTTTTCTATGGTTGTATGCGTTTTATTGTTATTGTGGATTCTGATAAAAGCAAAAGAAAAACAAAAGATAGCAATTTTTACGGGATATTTGTTATTTATTGTTGCGGTTCCCTAATGGTATTTACCGACAATTTGTTGATACCTGTGGTTACTCGTGAATACTACATTCCATTTTGTTTTGTTGCAGATACGGTTGTACTTTTTTGCTTACTTTGTAAAAATAAAACGAATGTGGGATGGAAGAAAAATTCGCAAGTAGATTATTCCGGTTAAACATTCCTTCCCCAACTCCCTACCCTCCGCCGAGGGTGCAATGTGCATCTTCGTACTTACATTTTCGGCGTTATTTTATCCAACACCGAAAGGAAGTGACGGCTTGCGCACGAAAAAGATCATCAACGGTACGAACACTGAGTGCCCATATAACTGAAAAACTCGCAAAGGAAGTTGATTCCTCTGCGAGTTATATTTTTGTCGTATTCAGATGCCTTTTTCGTCGAAATCAAAGATTGCCTGCAGGGTAATGTTCAGTGCCTTTTCGATGGTTTCGGGCACAAGGTTGTCGGCCGTGTCAAGACGGGTATGATAATATCTTGCCGGAGCCGGATCCATAGCCACGAAGCTGGCTGCGGCAATGCCTGCCTGCGAAGCGGCGGCGGCATCGGTCGAACCGAGCGGAATGGCACCGACGGGAATGTCCTTGCCGAACTGTTCGCCTGCCTGTTTCAGCAGTGCGCAAACACGTTTATCGTTTTTGACAACACCGGTCATGTCTCTTTCATAGATCATCATGTAATCTTCATCGCGAATGGTATCAAGGCTGATAAATACGGTTTCCACACCGTCATTTTTCAGTTCCGGATGTGCTTCAAAATATGCCTTTGAACCGCGCAGACCTGCTTCTTCACTGCCTGCAAGCATACATACGACTTCCGTGTTCTCAAACTGAATATCGTTGTCGCTGAGGAACTTCATAACAGCCGAGGAGATGTAACAGCCTGTCAGGTCATCATTTGCGCCGTCAACATAATGTTTGTTGTTGGTGAATTTATACAGTGCACCGTATGCGGGCAGGAATGCAGCCTGTCCGAGTGCCATTTTTTTAGCGGTACAACTCTTGTTTTTGGACAAGGCAACAGCCGCAGTTGCCGCTGTGTATGCAAGACCTGCAATCGCATAGCCTGCAACCATGATAACGCCGTGTGAACCGAGTTTGTAAGTATATGTCCATTCGGGGGCGGAATCGGTGTGACCGGAAATGATGATTCTGCGTTTTGTTTCACCCTTTGCCTTACGCACGGCAATGACATTGCCGGATTTCTTTTCCTTGAACAGCGGATCCAGCATCTTTTTGTAAAGCACGAATTCTCCTGCGATACCCGTCAGTGCGGCACCGATGAGTCCGAATGATCCGAGTGCTGTTTTCGGTTTTTTGAGAGCGGCAACGGCATTGAGTGCGCTTGCTCCCAACAGACAGGTACCTGCGATGGGAACAAAAGACATAAATGCATCGGGATTGACCTTGAAAGTTTCTCTGGTCGTAGTGTCACAATAGGCTTTGAGTTCTTCCATCATGGCAAGCTGTGCATTTCTTTCACTTTCATCACCGCTTGCGCGTGCGCCGAACTGTGCACAGATGTTTTTAATGCCGTTTACGGCGAAGTCCGTACAATCACTGACGGACGTTTTGAGATCACTTAATTTTTCTGAAAAAAGCATAGTGTTTCCCCCTGTTAACATATTGAAAATATTATATATTATTTTTAATAAAATTGCAATATGCAGTCTTGTATTTGCATTTTGCTTGTGCTAATATAATAATAAATAATAAATCAGAGGAGAGCTTATGAGTAAAGAATATGATGTAATTGTCATAGGTGCCGGCAACGGCGGTCTTGCCGCGGCTGCTACCTGTGCAAAAGCAGGTCTTTCCACATTGTTGCTTGAAAGACACAATATTCCCGGTGGATCCGCTTCTTCATTTGTACGCGGCAGATTTGAGTTTGAACCTTCTTTGCATGAACTGGCAGGTGTCGGTGCACCGGACAAATCCGGTCAGATCGAAGATATGTTCATCCGTTTTCAAGGCGATGTCGATTGGTATCAGCACGATTCCACTTTCCGCCTTATTGTGCCGGCAAAAGAGGGAGATACGGACACATTTATCAACGAAAACGGTGTTGAGGTCACCGTAGATGTTCGTATGCCCGTAGGTAGTGAAAACTTTGCAAAAAAACTGGATGAAATCGTTCCCGGTTCTTATGAAAGTTGTATGGAAGCCTTCAGATTGGCCGACCGTATGTTCAAGGCTCTTGATGCGTTGAGCAATCCCGCAAAACTTCCTGCTTCACTGAAAGATGTTCCCAATTTGATGCGTATGGTTTCGCATACCATGAAAGAAGCCCTTGATTCGCTGGGAATGCCTAAAAAAGCGCAGGATATTTTCAATACATATTGGTGTTATCTGGGTTCCCCTGCATCGCAACTTGACTTTCTTTATTATTTGGCAATGCTTGACAGTTATGTCAAAAACGGAACGGGTATTCCGCATTTGAGAAGCCATGAAATGAGCCTTGCGCTGGATGACGTGATCCGCAGAAACGGCGGTGATATCTGGTATAATTCGGAAGTCACCAAAGTGCTCGTCAAAGACGGAAAGCCTGTCGGTGTCGTTATCAACGGCGAAAAGGAAGTAAAGGCTAAATACTTTGTTTGCAATTCCTATCCGTATGCCGTGTTCAAGGATCTGTTTGATGCAAAGGACATTCCCGAACAGCAACTTAAAATGCTCAATGCAAGAAAGACTGCCTGTTCGCTTACTACCGTTTATCTCGGCATGAATAAAACCAAAGAAGAACTCGGCATCAAAGATTATTCCGTGTTTATCGCACCCGATTCGGATTCCGATAAACAGTATGATGCCGCACAAGGGTTTTTCAGCGGCTATTGCATCATCAACTGCCTGAATGAGATCATTCCCGATTGCACACCGGAAGGCACCAGCCAGTTGTTCCTGACAACCATGACCTTCGGTGATGTTTTGAAGGATGTCAAACCCGAGGATTATAAGAAATTCAAGACCGCAGTCGCAAAAGATATGATCGAGACCTGCGAAAAGGCTCTCAATATTTCGATCATGCCTTATATTGAAGAAATCGAAATTGCACTGCCTCACACATTTGCAAGATATCTCAACACACCGTTCGGAACTCCTTACGGTTATATGCTTGAAAAATGGGACAGCATGATCCCGCGTACGGTGCAGTATCTCAAGGATCAGCCGTTTGACAACTTCTTCTTCTGCGGTGCTACGCAGGAGCGCGGTGACGGTTACGGTTGTGCATATTACACAGGCGAAAAAGCAGGTAATCTCGTTGTCAATGCAATGATGAAGGAGGGTAAATAAGAATGGCTGACCTCAAAGCATTAAAAGCAAGAAAATTCCTTTCCATGCTCTCGGACAGACAGGAAAGATTTGAAAAAGCAAAGGCAGAATTCCCGACTTTTTCGGACAATGCAGCCGTTCTTGCCCGTGCATTGCATCCGAAAAGACAGTATCTGAAAGTTGCTGAAGTTATTCAGCGTGCGGAAGACTGCAAGAGTTTTGTTCTTGTTCCCGATACGGAAAAGGGAACCACCCAGCTTGCTTATTTCGGTGCAGGCAAGTACCTGACCGTGTTTGAAACGATTGAAAATATGCCCGTTACCAGAGCATACTCCATCTCATCTTCCCCCAAGGATTCGCTCAACGGAAAATATATGCTCACCATCAAGCTCGTTGACGGCGGTCTTATGTCCCGTTATATTCTCGATACTTGGGAAGTCGGCACAAAGGTGGAAGTTTCTGCTCCCGCAGGAAACTTTGAATACCAGCCGCTTCGTGATGCACAGAACGTCATTTGTCTTGCAGGCGGCAGCGGTATTACTCCGTTTTTGTCCATGGCAAATGCCATTGCCGACGGTGACGAAGATTTCAACATGACGCTTCTCTACGGCAGCAGAAACAAGGATGTGATCCTGTTCTTTGATGAACTGGAAGCCATCACCAAAAAGACCGACAAAGTCAAGGTCGTTCATGTGCTGAGCGATGAAGGAGCCGCGGCTTCCCTTGCAGGAGCAGAAAGCGGATTTATCACGGCGGATCTTATCCGCAAATATGCTCCCGACGGAGCCGATTATTCCGTATTCCTTTGCGGACCGCAGCAGATGTATGCGTTTGTTGACAAGGAACTCGAAAAACTGAATCTGCCCAAGAAATTCATCCGTCACGAAATGTTCGGTGAATTCCACAATCCCTCCACACAGGCAGATTATCCCGCAGGTGTTCCCGAAACGGTTTCCGTTACCGTTACCATTCAGGATCAGACAACCACCGTTACAGGCTCCAGCAATGATTCTATCATGCAGATCCTCGAAAAGAACGGCATTTCTGTTCCTGCCCGTTGCCGTAGCGGCGAATGCGGCTTCTGCCATTCGCACCTGATCTCGGGTGATATCTATGTGCCCAAGCAGTTGGATTACCGCCGCCTTGCAGACTATAAGTTCGGTTGCATCCATCCGTGTTGTACATTCCCGCTGTCGGATATCGTTATTAACGTTCCCGTTGCAAAATAAATAAATCATAAAGAACCACAGCCTGCCGTAAGCAATCGGCAGGCTGTGGTTGTGTATTCTTTTGGATGGTTTATTCTTTGGCAATGCGTTTGCTGACATGATCCCAACCGCAATCATGGTAAATAAAGTTTTCGAAAGAGTTGATTGTATCAAGATCTTGGTCATAAAAAGTCAGATAAATGATTTGATGTGACGAATCATTTGTGATGATGAAGGCCAAATGTTTCGGGTAGTCAATGTAATCATATTCTTCTTCTGATAACGGCATGAATGTATATCCATCAATTGAACCGTTTGTTACTTTACGTTCAGAGAAAACATAAGTGTTTTTGATTTCTTCAATTTGGATTATATATGTTTCTTCGTCATAATTGCATACATAATATAAAGCATTCCAGTTAAAGTAAATCGCTCCGAATCCCTCATAATTGTATGCTTCCGAATGATTCTCGTTATCAGTAACATTTGAGAATACCTGTGAAAAGTACGCATCATTTTGCAAGTCCTGCACAGTTACGCTTCTGAAAAAACTTGTTGGAAAAATATTTGCAATGATGTAGTTTAAGATAAGAAAAAGCATGAGCAAAAGGGAGATAATCGTTTTGAATACTGTTTTTCGTTTTGAAGTGAGCACAAGATAGTATAAAAAGACAGTGAGAACGGGAACTATTATCCACATAATGATATGAAAAACAGTTGGAATGCAATCTATTGAAAAAAGGAGAAGTCCTATTGTAAGAACAGCGACAGAGGGCAGTGATAATAAGATCAATACGATTGCTTGTTTCTTTGTCGGTTTTTTGATTTGCATATCAATCCTCCATTCTTATTATAATTATATCATAATTATTGTGAA
This sequence comes from Clostridia bacterium, assembly GCA_017396895.1. Lineage (GTDB taxonomy): Bacteria > Bacillota > Clostridia > Oscillospirales > Acutalibacteraceae > RUG806. Next base: position 993 of record JAFQKN010000126.1, on the reverse strand, counting down.
ATTGCAATGAATTTATGTTGTATCCTTTTGAAAACAACGAAAATTGTAATATGAATGTAAACGCGACACATCCGAGTTTGAATGTGCCGCGTTTTTACTGCGATATTTTACTTCAGAAATCTGTCAATGTAGCCGAACAGCAGTTCGTCTGCTCTGTCTTTAGCATCTTCATCTTTGCCGAGGTCATGATCTGCACCTTCGTAAACATTGAGCACGTGTTCAACACCGTACTGTGTCAGAAGTGCATCCAATGCCTGTGCGTTTGAAAACGGAACGATCGTATCGGCATTGCCGTGGTTGATCACGGTCGGAACGCAATCCGCACTGACGTAAGCAACGGGGGAGACACTGTAAAGAGCTGCCTTTGCACTTTCTCTTTCCGAATACGCAAAACGTTGACCGCAGGCTTTGGACATAAGATCGCTGATGACCGCTTCATCACCCAGTGCATTGTTATGATAGAAGTTGTCGTCATACAGATCGGTGGGGCCTGAATTGCTGATGACCGCTACAGGGGCAATGGGGGCTGTCTTTTTTCTTGCGTATGCGTACAGCAGGGAAAGGTGACCGCCTGCGCTGTCGCCGGTGAGAAGAACTTTGTTGATATTGACACCGGCTTCCGTGCCTTTTGCTTTGATTTTGGCAAGGGCCGCATCGATGTCGTCAAGCACATCCAACAGGTCAACGTCTTCCGAAATGTAGCGGTAATTGACCGATGCCGTTGCAATGCCGAGGTTGGATGCTCCGTAATTCATTCCGCTTGCATAGCTTTCTTTGTCTCCGCCGATCCATGCACCGCCGTGAATAAACAGCACAAGACCCAGATCGCCTTTTGCATCGTTCGGAATGCAAAGATCTACAACTTGCCGTTCATGCGTACCGTAGGACAGATCGAGGAAGGATTGGCAGTCATACTGTTGACCGCCGATTTCGCCGAGTCCGAAAAGGCTCATGAAAAAATTGATGATCGCAATGAAAAACGCAATAATTTTC
>JAFQKN010000125.1 GCA_017396895.1 Clostridia bacterium | reverse complement strand
TTTTCAAGGGTTTTCGGGTTCTTAATTCTGTCAAATAGGTGCGGGATTTATTCCCACTCAATGGTGCCGGTAGGCTTGGGGGTGAGGTCGAAGAGGACGCGGTTGATGCCGGCGACTTCGGCAGTGATGCGGACGGTGATCTTGTGCAGGACGGGATAAGGCACTTCTTCGACGGTGGCGGTCATGGCGTCGGTGGTGTTGACGGCTCTGATGATTGCGGGCCAACCTTCATATCTGCTTTCGTCCTTGACACCGACGCTCTTGATGTCGGGTACGGCGATGAAGTACTGCCAGACCTTGCCGGCGAGACCTGCATTGTCGAATTCCTCACGCAGGATGGCATCGGCTTCACGCAGTGCGTGCAGGCGGTCGCGGGTGATGGCACCCAGGCAACGAACGCCGAGGCCGGGGCCGGGGAACGGCTGACGATAGACCATTGCGTGCGGCAGGCCGAGGGCTTCACCGACCATGCGGACTTCGTCCTTGAACAGGAGTTTAATGGGCTCGACGAGTTCCATCTTCATTTCTTCGGGCAGACCGCCGACGTTGTGGTGGGACTTGACGGCCTTTTTGCCTTCTGCCTGTTTGATGCTTTCGAGAATATCGGGATAAATGGTGCCTTGGGCGAGGAAGGAGATGCCGTCCAGTTTTGCGGCTTCTTCGTCGAACACTTTGATGAATTCGGCGCCGATGATCTTTCTCTTCTGTTCGGGATCGGAAACGCCTGCAAGCAGATCAAGGAAACGGTCGGTGGCATCAATATAAATGAGGTTTGCATCCAGACCGTTTTTGAAAACTTCGATCACGTTTTCGCTTTCGCCTTTGCGCATCAGACCGTGGTTGACGTGTACGCAGACGAGTTGTTTGCCGATGGCTTTGATGAGCAGTGCCGCAACAACGGAACTGTCAACGCCGCCGGAAAGGGCAAGCAGGACCTTTTTGTCGCCGACCTGTGCGCGGACGGCAGCCACCTGTTCGTCAATAAACTGCTGTGCAAGGGCAAGGGAATCAATGCGGTGCATGGATTCGGGACGCAGAGTAGTGCTCATGATAATTCCTCCTGTATAATGAAAAAATATAAAACAACTTCGGCGGACAGAACGCACCTGCAGCCGCAAGGCAACACGCGGCACAGAAAACCGTGCGCGGCGCAAACGGAACGGAATGCACGGAATGCACGTGGCAAACGGTACTTCGGAATGATCGAAACGTACGCAAAGAGCCTGTCCGCAAGAAAACGGCTTCGCCGTATGCCTACGGCGACCGTTTTCGATTTGTCCATCTCCGAGCACGTGAAGCGTGCGTTCGGAGGGACATACAATATTTTTGCTTTATGGAAACGCAGTTTCCTATAAAGTAAAAAAAGCGCGCGTGCCGACAGACACAGGCGGCATTTACTGCCCCTTGCCGCCGACACGGATAGACGTATTATTCTGATTAGAAGTATTATACACCCGAAAAAAACGGAGTGCAAGAAAAAAATGTTGCCTTTTGCCGATTTTATGAGATTTTACAGTTTGCCGCAATGCGATGGGACAGGCTTTGTGTAAATTGAATTGCGATGTTCGGAATTGCGCACGGAAGAATGAAAAGAATTGCAGAAAATCTATTGCTTTTTTTGTGCTTCGGTGGTAAAGTAAAACTGCGACTCAGTTTAATATTATATTCGTTTTTGTGAACGGCAGTTAAGCAGCGTTTTTTACAATTATGTAAAAAATGCATGCTCTGTTTTGTTTGCTTTGTGCTGTTCACAGGTAATCAACTGAGTCGCGTCAGCGGAGCTATGCGTTTTTTGTGCGTAGCTTCGGCTGCGCACTTTTTTGCTTTATAGAGAATTGCCCGCAACAGCGATGGGCAAAAAACGCGATCTTATGTGCACCACACACGTATGCAAATGGCATACAAAAGAAAAAGACTGTTGTTCCCACGGAACAGCGGTCTTTTTTCTCGGCAACAGAACGTGTACGGACAGCCGACACCACGTCCAAACAAAACCGCTTTGTTCGGAAAATGAACCGCGAAATTATCGAAAATACAAATATCGGCATTATTTTTTATAAAGTATTGATTTTTTAGATTTGGTGTGATAAACTAATTCTGCGACATAAATTTCATATTCCAAAAGAATCAGGGAATAGACTTGGTAAAAGTGTATTCTCTTTCTTGAGTTATTCTGTTTTTTGTGGAATATGGAAAAGAAATTTGTGCCGCAACAAATGAGATACATTTTTGCAGTGCGTCTCATTTGGGGCGCACTTTTTATTTTTTAAATCAAAAGGAGGACAAATTATGCAAAACAAATTCAAAAAAGGAATCAGCATCATACTTGCGGTTTTGATGTTGTTGGCAAGCGTGCCCATGGCAGGGTTTGCAGGGATTGAACTACCTGCAATCACTGTTGATGCCGGTGCCGCCATTTCGGACGGTGATATTCCCGAGGGAATCATTGCATCCGGTATCTGCGGTGATAATCTGACGTGGACGTTGGACAGCGACGGTGTGCTGACAATCAGCGGTACAGGTGATATGTATGACTATGACGGACGCAATCCATGGGAAGACAATTATAACGAACTTATTAAAACCATTGTTCTTGAAGACGGCGTAACAAGCATCGGTGAGTGTGCATTTTGGGTTTGTGATTCTCTTACAAGCATTACCATTCCCGACAGTGTAACAAGCATCGGACCGTGGGCGTTTACCTCTTGTGCATCTCTCACAAACATTACCATTCCCGACAGTGTTACAAGCATCGGTGATTCTGCGTTCAGTAGTTGTACTTCACTTATTAGTATTACGCTCCCGGAGAATTTGACGAGCATCGGTGATTCTGCGTTCAGTGGATGTACTTCACTTATAAGTATTACGCTTCCGGAGAATTTGACGAATATCGATGATTTTACGTTCATGTCCTGTAAATCCCTTACAAGTATCACTATCCCCGACAGCGTTACAAATATCGGAGCATACGCATTCGATGAGTGCAATTTGCTTGCAAATATCGAAATTCTCAATCCTGAATGCGTAATTTATGATGATGCTTATACCATTTCCGACACCGCCACCATTTACGGTTATGAAAACTCTACCGCACAGGAATATGCCGAAAAATATGACCGCACTTTTATATCCTTGGGAGCGGCTCCCGGCGGAAACATTACAGACGGGGATCTGCCTGCCGAATACGGCAATGCATCTGTTTTTCTGGAATCGGATTGGAACATTGATGAAAACGGCAGATTCTACGTCGATCTGTATGTGGATAACAGTGTCGGCATGACCTCTTGGACGTTTGACCTGACGTTTGATGAATCGGTAATCACCTTTTACGATTGGGCTGACGGCGCAGCTGTTGCGGAATGCGAAGAAACCAAAAACAATGAAATCTCACACGTATGCGGCAATGCAGAAAACGGACAATTGAGATACGGGGGTTATATGCATAAAGTTATGTGGACCCCTGAAGACTTTGCCGCCGATGCAAAAACCAATAAAGATGCAAACGTCAATCCGTATCATTGCCATCTTCTGCGTTTGTATTTTACCGTAAACAACCCGGGAGACTGCAGTGTGCAACAAATCGCAATCACCGTGAGCGGTACAGTTGATTATTCCGGCACATACGATAACAATCCGAAATACCCCGCTGTTGATTCAAAACAAACAAGTGCTGCGATCTTTGGGAACTTTGTACCGGATATTGTCGCATCCGGCACCTGCGGTGATAATCTCACATGGACTTTAGACAGTACAGGTCTGCTGACCATTTCCGGCACGGGAGATATGTACGACTTTACTCAATGGAGCGAAAACGCACCGTGGTACGAACATAGATTTTCAATCAACGAAGTGGCGATTGAAGACGGCGTTACAAGTATCGGTGATTATGCATTCCTGTATTGCTCCGACATTGTACACTGCTCCATCCCCGACAGCGTTACAAGCATCGGCGAATCTGCGTTCTATTATTGTCGCTCATTGACAAACATCCGCATTCCGGCAAGAGTAACGGAAATCAAAAGTGAAACATTCTATGACTGTTCTTCGCTTACAACGGTCACGATCGGTGAAAACAGTCAACTTTCAAACATTGCAAACTATGCCTTCTTCAACTGCCATGCTCTTTCGGGTATTGTAATTCCGGACAATGTAACGCACATTGGCACTTATGCGTTTGACGCCTGTTCTTCTCTTGTTACTGTTACAATCGGTGAAAACAGCCGCTTGACAAGCATTAGTTGGAGCGCATTTTTAAATTGCACATCCCTCACAGGTTTTTACGTTCCCGCAGGCGCAAATGACGTTGCTGCATCTGCATTCGATGGTTGTTCTTCGCTTACGGATATCACGGTTGCACAAAACAATACAACGTACTGTTCCGTTGACGGTGTTCTTTACAACAAAGACAAAACGGAGATCATCCGTTATCCGATCGGCAAAACGGCATCTTCCTATACCGTTGCAGACGGAACCGAAACAATCGGCAACGGTGCTTTTGATTCCTGCAGTCACCTTGAAAGCATTCGAATTCCGGATGGTGCAACAATCATCGGTGAATGCGCATTCTTAGGATGTACGGCTCTTGTTGAAATCGATTTACCGAACAGCCTTTATGTGATCGATGAATCTGCTTTTAGCAACTGCGGGCTTGCGGAAATTACAATTCCCGCATCTGCCATGCTTGTTTATTACGCATTCGGCGGTGAGTCTGTTCCGGAAAGTATAACGGTTTTAAGTCCGACCTGTTCAATCCTTTTCTCACGGAACAGCGAAGCCCTCGCATCGTTGGAAACCGTGTACGGTTACAACGGCTCCACTGCACAAAAATTTGCGGAACAAAACGGCATTACTTTTGTTTCCTTGGGTGAATACACAGCACAGCCATTGCCGACCGAACGCATTGTGCTGGCTTCGGGCAACTGGGGTGACATTGACAACGAAGCGTATGAATCCAATCTTTGGGAATTTGATAATTTCGGAACTTTGACAATCACCGGTTCGGGACGCATTCCGCCCACATACAAGATTGATGCTCCTTGGTATATTTTTAATTCCTGCATCAAAACCGTGGAGATGGGTGAAGGCATCACTGCGATTGAAGACATGGTGTTCTCTGATTGCACATCTTTGACATCGGTTACCATTCCGCAAAGTGTCACAAGAATTGCAGGAGCGGCATTTAGCGACTGTTCTTCTCTTGCAGAGATCACGATTCCGGACAGTGTGACGAAGATCGGTGCCCGAGCCTTTGACGGTACGGCATATTACAACAATGCATCCAACTGGGAAAACGGTGTGCTGTATATCGGAAAACATTTGATTGATGCACAGGACTCTTTATCGGGTACCTACACCGTGAAAGACGGCACACTTACGATTGCCGATTATGCTCTTGCACATTGTGATTCTCTTACGGAACTCATCATTCCGGACAGCGTATCACACATTGTCAAATCTGCTTTTTGTGATTGCGATGTTCTTGCAAGCATCAGCATTCTTAATCCGGATTGCAATTATCTTGATGCATTGAGCGCCGGAACAAATACAATCAACGATTACGTCATTATCCACGGTTATGCAGATTCCACCGCAGAAACTTTTGCCGCAGAACTCGGAAATTCTTTCCACATTTTGACCGATGCCGACACTGTGGAAGCAACCTGCACACAGCCAGGAGTCAAAGACGGCGTATATTGCAACGCTTGCGACAGATACGTCATTGCGCAAACTGCAATTCCCTCTCTCGGTCACACCGAAGAAATTATTCCCGCTGTTGCTGCAACCTGCACGGAAACCGGTCTGACGGCAGGTGTAAAATGCTCTGTTTGCGGTGAGATTCTGACCGAACAGGAAACAGTTCCCGTTGCGGCACACAATTTGCCGGATGTGTGGACGGTTACACAGAATCCCGCCATCGGCAAAGCGGGCGAAGAATGCAGACAATGTGCAAATTGTGATTACACCGAAACGAGAGTTATTCCGGCTCTTACCCTGACTGTTACCGACCGGGAAGACAGCGGTGTGGAATTCGACTTCGCAGACGACACGTTTAATACAGACAGCGGTGATATTACGGTTATCATTGAAAAAGATGAAGAACAGTCTGCTTTCCTTTTGACCGATTATACAAAGGTCAGCGCGTGGAATATTACATTCTTTGCTGAAGACGGCAGTGAAATTCAGCCGGATGCAACCGTGACCGTGAAGATGCCGATTCCTGACGGCTACAATACAAACTCTTTGCAATTGTTGCATATTGATCCGACAACAAATGAAAGCACTCCCGTTTCCTTTACGGTTGAAAACGGATTCGTAATATTTGATGCGGAATCGTTCAGTGTTTACGTGCTCATTGACATAAGTGCCGTTACGGAAAACGAACCGTCAGCAGAACCGAATGATCCGTCCGAAGATTGCTCGCACCTTTGCCACAAGGACGGTATTCTCGGATTCTTCTGGAAAATCCTGCGTTTCTTCTGGAAACTGTTCAAGATGCATCCCGTCTGTGAGTGCGGTGCGGCGCACTATTAAGCAGTTTTTGCCGCATAAAAACATAACATAATGCAAAATCCCCTCACTGGATGTATTCGTCCGATGAGGGGATTTTTGTATTGATTGACAAATGAACGGAAGATGTGCTATTTTGAGTATAGTTTATGCAGAAAGTGCGGGGTAAAAAAGTGAAAAAGAGACCGGTGAAAACCAAAAAAAGCGGCAAAGCAGAGCAAGGCAACCGCCGCAACATATTTACTCCCGTATTTGTGTGTGCGCTCATGCTTACGTTGCCTTTGGCCGTTTCAAACGGATATTACAACATCACGAAAACCAAAAGCGTCTGTTTTTATGTGCTTGCCTGTGCGTTCGTAGCCGCAACGGTGCTGTTTTACGGCGGCACTGCACTGTTGCGCAAACAAAAACCCAAATTTAACAAAGAAGCGATTCTGCCTTTGGATATTGCCATGCTTTGCTTTGCAGGAACAGGCGTGCTTTCGGCTTTGCTGTCCGAGTTTCAGAAAGACGTGTGGATCGGTGAAAAAGCCCGCTATCAGGGTGCTGTTACGATATGCCTGTACGCTGCGGTCTATTTCTGCCTGCGGTTTCGCTTTCGCCCCGTAAAAGCCTTTGTGCCGTGTGCGGCCATCGGTTTTTGTGCGGTGTGCATTTTCGGCGTGCTGAACTGTTTTGACATCGATCTGTTGGGCTTTTATGCACCGATCACCGTACAATACAAGCCGCTGTACATTTCCACCATCGGCAATATCAATTTTTACAGTTGCTACCTGTGCCTGCTGTTGCCGCTTGTGCTGTATACCTACTGCACGGCAGAAAAAAAGTGGAAAAAAGTTTTTTACCTGTCGGCGGTTGCCGTAGGCGGATTCGGCATGATGGTCACAGGCAGTGAGAGTTTCGTCTTGGGTTTTTCCGCAGGGCTTGCCGCAATGCTGTTTTTCTGTTTTGACGATGCAAAAAAAATGAAACGGCTGTTGATCGGCTGCGGCGTACTGCTTGTATGCGCACAGGCGTTTGTCCTAATCAGCCGTTTTGCACCCGTGACCAACGTGGAACTCTCTTTGCTGTTGTCATATTTCATAAAACCGTACATCGCTGCCCCTGCGGCGGTGCTTCTTGCGGCATTGTATTTTCTCGCACATCGGCTTGAACACCTTTTGCCGTTACTCAAACGTGTTTATACCGTCCTGCTCATAACAGGTGTAGTCACCGTCGCTGTCCTGTTTTTGCTTGCCAACACTGTGGGACTGCCATGGCTGAACGAAGTGTTTTTCATTGACAATCAATGGGGCACCAACCGCGGCATGATCTGGAAACAATGCCTTGCTTTATTCAAAGAATTCTCCTTGGGAGAAAAACTGTTCGGCATCGGTCCGGAAGCCCTGCAACGAATTTCGGACGGCAATACGATTTCCGCAGGCAAAACGCTCGATCAAGCACACAATGAATATCTGCAATACCTGCTGACAGGCGGTCTGTGCGGTCTGCTTGCATACCTGAGCATCCCCGTAACGGTAATCGTCTGCATAGTCAGAAAAGCAAAACAAAAGCCGTGCATGATCGCTTTATTCTGTCCTTTGGTCGCATACTGGGCACAGGCCATTGTCAACATCGCCCAACCTTTCACAGCTCCGATCATGTTCGTTTTTGTTGCCCTCATCGGCGCACTTACAGGTGAGGAATAACAGCAACATGAAAAAACGACCTGTTTTCCGTGTGTGCGGAAAGCAGGCCGTTTGGTTTTGAAATATAAGTTTGAAATATGAGAATTGTAATGATCCGTTTTATACTTCTTCGATCTCGCCTTTTGCATTGACGGAGAAGACCGTGTACTGCAGGTGGGCGGGTTCGTCTTCGTACAGGAGGGCGAAGTTGCCGTCGGGCAGGTTTGTCAGGCAGGAATAAGCGAAAAAGCCTTTGTTGACGGGGTGGGTGGTGATCCAGTTCACGCTCGCATTGTCCTGCACGAGTCCGACACGCAGAACGCCGTCGGCGCGCTCTTTGGTGTTGCCGCCTGCCGAGCAGAGAATGACCTGCTTGCCGTCCACAAAACGGTCGGTGGACAGGAAGGACACCATGCAGTTTTTGGTGCCGAGAAGTTGCTTGTCGGGAGTGAATCTGGTCCATGTGTGACCGCCGTCAAAACTGTCGGAAAATCCGATGTAATTGCTCAAATTGCGCGCGTACATACGCAAAAACGTTTTGCCGCCCGCGTTGAGTTCCGTCAACTGCGATTCGCTGGTCTTGCGCAGTTGCAGGCTGATCTTCACCTTTTCACTGCGCTGCCACGTCTGTCCGTTGTCGTCGGAATAGATGGCACAGGCATTTTCAAAAACGGGATCCGCAAAAATACCGCGGTTGTTATAAACGCAGAACAGGATGCGCTCTTTGCCGTTGTGACGGGTGACGATGCCGCGTCCCGGGCAGATGCCGAAAAAGGATTCGCCGTCCTTTTTGAGCGACTCGGACAGCAGTTGCGGTGCGCTCCATGTTTTTCCGCCGTCGTCACTGTAGCGCATCCACAGATAAACGGTGCGGTAGACCTGCAGGTCGGCGGCACTGTAAAAGACGGTCTGCTGCACTTGTTTTGCCTCGCCGTCACTCCCCTTTTGTGCGCAGTAAACAGGCTGTCCGTTTTTGTAAAGACGAAATTCGCGGTCGATGCCGTAAGGCGTCTTTTGGTGTGCCTTGCGGGTGTAAACGGCGGCGGTGTCACCTTCAAAATCACCGACGTAAAAGGCAAAAGAGGACAGTTTATCGCTGTTTTTTCCGTCGGTCAGAAGCAGACGTTTTTTGCCGTTGATGCAGGCAAATCCCGTACCCTTTTTGGCTTGCAGATAGCCGCCTTCGGACGGAAACGCATCGGTGATGACGATGATACGTCCGGTTTCGGTCTGCACGATGGCGGAATCGATGAACGATGCGCTGTCTTTTTCGGTCACGCCGTCAGCATAATCGTCAAAATGATTGAGAATGTGATACTGCCAATCGGCATAACCGTCGGGCGAAAAGGCCAGGGCGATGTCGATGTTGTTCGGAGAGTCCGAGCCGTGTGCATAACGCACATCCGCACCTGCGACCACCCTGCCGTCTTGCAGGGTATACAGCGCGGGAATGCGGAACCGTTCACAGTTGAGAGTACCCTTGTCAAAGGGTTGTATACAAACCTTTCTGTCTGCCATGTCACAGTCTCCTTTGCAGATTGATGTCAAACGGTTTCACTCAGTTTCTTTTCAAGCAAGGCCGCAATGTCGCCTACGGTCTTGATCACGGGCAGGTTTTTGTTGGAAATGGAGATATTGAAGCGTTCTTCGATGGCTACGGCAATATTCATCAGGTCGAAAGACGATGCGCCGACATCAAA
>JAFQKN010000124.1 GCA_017396895.1 Clostridia bacterium | reverse complement strand
TTCGACCTGAAAACGAGTTATTTTTATTGGATTTTTGGGGTTGAGACCGCAGGAAGGCTGTCGCCTTTCAAGGGTGAAACGCCGAAAAGACTTAAAAAGAACCGTTTTCGGGCGGGTTCGGATTATACCTGTCACCCTATGATTATGAAATATGCAACACTTTTATTGCAATTGATACAAAATTGAATATGTGTTGAAAAAAATCATTCATATAGATGCCAATTCTTTGCGCGAGCCTGCCATTGGGCGCATTTTTGCGTTTCGCGTGCCAAAAACGCTTCACAATCGAAATCATTGCGCAAGATCTCATCCGTGCCCAGCAGTTTGCAAATGCCGGGCTCCGTTTGCAGAGTGTCGTGTGTTTTTCGGATCGCATCCAGCAGACGCAGACCGACGGCAAAGGGTTGAAATGCATCGCGATCGGTGATATGCAATTGAATGCCGTGACAAAAACAGTCTTTATGGTCGGAAAATGTCGGAGTGAAGGAGCATTCGCGCAGTATCACGCCGTCCTGTTGTCCCATTTTTTGCAAAACGGCTTCACTGTTGAGCCACGGTGCACCGATCATTTCAAAGGGTTTTGTCGTACCTCTGCCTTCGGACAGGTTGGTGTCCTCAAAAATGCAGGTGCCTATGTAGGCAAATGCGGTGTCCACGGTGGGAATGTTGGGGGAGGGTTGAATGAAAACAAGGTCGGTACCGTCATAATACAGGCTTCTTTTCCAACCTTGCATGGGAATGACGGTCAGGTCACAGCCGATGTTTTCCGTTTCGTTCATCATCATTGCAAATTCACCGATGGTCAAAGCACAGCGTGTCGGAGTCGGGAACCGCCCCACAAAGGACGAGAACCGTCTGTCGAGAACCGAACCTTCCGTTTTGATGCCGCCCAAAGGATTCGGTCGGTCGAGAACCACATATTTCACACGGTTTTCGGCACAGAGTTTCATCGTGTCGGTCATGGTGTAGGCATAGGTATAAAATCTTGCCCCGACATCCTGAATGTCAAAAATGACGGTATCCAGCGACGCGAGCATTTTTTCACTTTCCGAAGTGTCATCACCGAACAGGCTGTACACGGGCAAGCCCGTGCGTGCATCTGTATAAGAGGAAATGTCATCTCCTGCCTGTCGGTCACCTCTGACGCCGTGTTCGGGAGCAAACAATGCACGCAGATCGCACATTCCTTTCAACAGATCCGCCGTTGATGTCAGATCGCGCAGAACACCGGTGTGGTTGGTAATAAGACCGCATTTGCCTTGCAGGGCATATCCGTTTTCGGCCAACACGTCTGCACCGCATAAAACACGTTGTTTGGTTTGTTTCATTGCTTTATGCCGTTCCTTTCTGTTTTATATTCCGTTACCATCGTATCATAAAACTCTTTTCGCAGTGCAAAATAAGCATTTCTGTTTTCCCGTCCGTAATGTACGGCATTGGTGAGGAGGATTCCCCAAAGCCCTGTTTTGGCATCAATGTAAAAGGATGTACCCGTAAACCCCGTGTGGCCGTAACTGCCTTGTGAAAAAAGCGTTCCGCCGGGAAAATCCTGCGAGCCTTTGAGTTGAAACCCCAAACCTCGGGATTCTGCTTTGTCGGGCGTTCGGTTTTTGATTGCAAGGTCAAATGTTTCTTTGGAAAGAAAGACAGTTCCGTTTTTTGCAATTCCCCGTGTTGCACACATGGCCGTGAAAGCGATCATATCGTCAAGCGTTGCAAACACGCCCGCATTTCCCGCAATACCGTCCAGGAAAAACGCATTTTCATCGTGTACGTGTCCGACAGTCCATTCTCCCGTCTTCGCATTGCGTTCGGTTGCGGCAACGGGACACCCCTGCGTGCTGTTTTTTGCAAGTGCGGGATTATAGCAGGCGTTTTTCATTTCCAATGGAGTAAAAACATATTTTTTGGCAAGCACATCCAAGGGTGCGTTGCCGACCTTCTCAAGGATTTTTTGCAAAACAATATACCCCATACAGGAATAGAGCACTTGCGTGCCCGTTTCATAGCATCTGTTTGCTTGCAGGATCGAACGGGCAACATCACCGTTCTCGTGTGTCATGTTATACAGCGGCAGGCCCGCCGGTAAGCCGGAAGTGTGCGTCATAAGGTGAATGATCTCGCAATCCTCGAAGTGTCCCGTGTCAGCAAACCATCGGCTGATGCGGTCATGCAGGGACAGGGTTCCGTTTTCAAGCATTTTCAATGCGACCATGGTCGTTGCAACCACTTTTGATACGGATGCAAGGTCAAACAGTGTGTCTTGCGTAA
>JAFQKN010000123.1 GCA_017396895.1 Clostridia bacterium | reverse complement strand
TCGCGACGGGCATTGCGGGATTCATTTCCACCACCGCCACCGTATACGAAGGAACGCTTTTTATCGACAATCTTATTGCATTTATGAGCGAAAAACGGCGCATCAAGCCCGTTTCTGAATCCCCGAAAGAGCCGCAAAGACACATCGGTCACCGCATTGAACTGCAGAACGTCAGTTTCCGTTATCCCGGAACCGACCGCGATGTTATTAAAAATATGAGTTGCGTGCTTGAACCGGGCAGTACCGTTGTGCTTGTGGGGCTCAACGGAGCCGGCAAGACCACGCTTATCAAACTCATCACCCGCCTGTATGATCCCACAGAAGGCAGGATTTTACTCGACGGCATTGACATCCGCGAATACGACGTCGAAAAACTCTACAAACTGTTCGGCATCATCTTCCAGGACTTCGGTAAATATGCCGTGAACGTATCGGAGAACATTACGTTCGGTCAGATCGAAAAACCGATCGAAGAAGAAAATGTCCGCCGAGCCGCCCAACAGAGCAGTGCCGATGTTTTCATCGAAAATCTGCCCAAAGGCTACTTCACTCCGCTGATGCGCTATTTTGAGGATGACGGCATTGAACTGAGCATCGGACAGTGGCAGAAACTGTCCATCGCAAGGGCATTTTACAGCGATTCGGACATTTTGATCCTCGATGAACCCACAGCCTCACTCGATGCCATTGCCGAACAGGAGATCTACAACCAGTTTGACACCTTGCGCAAGGACAAGACCACCGTGTTTGTGTCGCACCGTTTGTCAAGTGCCACCGTTGCGGATAAAATTCTCGTGATCGACAACGGTGTGCTCATCGAAGAAGGCACCCACGCCCAACTCATGGCCGTCGGCGGCAAATACTGCGAACTGTTCACCACGCAGGCCAAACGCTACCGCGAAACCGAAAACACAGCGGCCGACAGCATATAAAAGCAATACCGAAAAGAAAAAGTGAAAGAGGGAAATCCGGCAGGTCGGTTGTCTGCAGGAATTTCCCTTTTGCATTTTCTGTTCGGTTATGTTACAATGAGGGCAGATTTTTTCCGTTTACGGAGGTTTTTATGTTTTTTGAACCCATGCTTTCTTATCTCAATGACCTTGAAATGCACAACAACCGTACCTGGTTTCACGAAACACACGGTCGCTATGAAAAAGTGAGAAAAGATTTTGAAACCTTTACGCAGAGCCTTGTTGAAGCCGCCGCAGAGGTTGCACCGAATATGGCGGACAGAATGCGTCAGCTTTCCGTCAAGCAATTCATTTACCGCACCGCACGCGATATGCGTTATGCCGCCGGTAAACCGCCCTACAAAACGTGGTTTGCCTGTGCGCTCAGCGATGAAGGACGTGAAAAGACCGCCATGTCCTTTTATGTGCAGATCGCACCGCAGGAGCGTTCGGAGATCTGCGTGGGCGTGTGGTTTACCGACAACCGAAAAACGACGGACAGAATCCGCCGTTATATTTCCGAACACGCCGAAGAATTCAGCGCGATCATGGCTGATCCGACCGTGCAAAGTTGGTTTTGCGGCGACAAGGTCAGCCGCACACCGAAAGGCTTTGATGCTGATGATCCGATGATCGAATACATCAAGCACAAGCAGTGGATGCTTTTTTGCCCCATCAAGGACAGCCAACTGACCGATCTTGAGAGCGTCACCGCATTCTGCAAGGAAGTTTTTTACAAAATGGAACCTTTCCGTGCCTTATTTGAACGTGCCATGCGTTGGTATCCGGAGGAAACCGACACCGAACCGCAACAGGAAGAAGCCGACACCGCGCAGACGCCTATTTTCTGGCCGACTGCGAAATCGGCGCAGGATTGGGATTTTTAACACGCAGCAGTGCAATGCCGTCTTTTGCGATCGAATATGCCGATGCGAGCAGGAATAACCCCAGTGCAATGCGTGCAATTGCATCGGGAACAGCCCATTGTAAACGCGCACACAACACGCTTGATACTACCAACAGGGAGGACATACAATCCGCACGGTGGTGAAAAGCGTCTGCCAGCAGACAGTCATTCCGGCTTTGCCCGGCAATGCGTTTTGTGTTTATATACATAGCGGCTTTCACCGCCACGCACAGCACTGCCATCACCAATGCAAAACGGTCGGGCGGCAGTTCCCTGTGTCCGCACAGAATGTGAACCGCACCGCTGAGCATTCCCATTCCCGTTGCGCCGATGGCGGCGGCAAGCACCGCAATAATGCCGCCCTGTACTTTTTTGGCGCGCATGCCCGGATGTTTTGCTTCGTATCCCAAACCCGACAGCACGAGCACCGTGCACAGGGTATCTGCACCCGAATGCAAAGCATCGCTCACCAGAACGGTACTGTGCGCAAATATCCCTGCCGCTGCTTTGCACAGCACCAGCAAAAGATTTAAGATGATATTAAAAAAGGACACACGCATACACTTTTGCAGAGGCGTGTGTCCTTTTGTATTCAATGGCATACAAACCCCTCCGGTGACAGACTATGCACGTCGGACGGGTTGGTGCATGATTTTTCATTTAGGCTTCGGAATATGTCCGTTGTCATAGTCAGGTATGATTTGCCAAATCGTACTTGACTAATTGTGTGTATTTGTGATATACTACTGTTGAAAGAACGGAGGGATTCAGATGTTTATCGGCAGAGATCGTGAGTTGGCATCGTTGGAGAGGATGTATGTATCCGACCGTTTTGAATTTGCAGTGATCTACGGTCGTCGCAGGGTCGGAAAAACGGCACTTATCAATCGGTTTATTGACGATAAGAATGCGATCTATTTTATGGGTGTTGAGAGCAATGCAGCACAGAATCTTGAAAATTTCAGCAGGCATATTCTCGAATACGTAAACGAAAATGCAGGCGAATCCATATTCCGTTCTTTTCAGGCGGCATTGGAATATGTTTTCAAATTGGCGGAAAATCAGCGGTTGGTGCTTGTCATTGACGAATATCCGTATGTTGCGCGTGCATCAAAAAGTCTTGCATCCACATTGCAGATGCTGATTGATCGGTATAAAGACACCTCTAAGCTAATGCTCATTTTGTGCGGATCTTCCATGTCCTACATGGAGGATCAGGTGCTCGCCTACAAATCGCCGCTTTACGGCAGAAGAACGGCACAAATGAAAATACAACCCTTTGATTTTTCGGAAGTATGCCGGTATCTTTCAAATTTCAGCGCGGAAGAAGCCGCGCTGGCCTACGGTGTTGTCGGCGGTACGCCGCAGTATCTTCTGCAATTAAATGACACCGTAAGCATGCAAGAGAATATTAAAAATATATTTCTCAACCCGATTTCTTTTCTGTATGAAGAACCCATCAATCTGCTCAAGCAGGAAGTGCGCGAACCCGCTGTTTATACGGCAATCATCACAGCCATTGCAGGCGGTGCTTCTCGCATGTCGGAAATTGCAGGTAAGGTCGGGGAAGACACCAATACTTGTTCGGCTTATCTGAAAAGTCTTCTTCATCTCGGAATTGTGCAAAAGGAAACACCGTACGGAGAAACCGTATCGCGCAAGACTGTTTATTCCATTGCTGACAATATGTTCCGTTTCTGGTATTGCTTTATTATGGAAAACACTTCGCTTATAGCCCGGGGAGCAAGAGATCTTGTGTACAACCGTATTGAACCGCATTTTTCCGAATATATGGGAAAAGTATTTGAAGAGATCTGCAGGCAATATCTGTGGAAACAGTTGCTCAACGGCAGTTGTCCCGTTGTGTTTTCCTCCTTGGGACGTTGGTGGGGTAATGATCCGACTGAAAAAAAACAAACCGAAATCGATATTATGGGTGAGCAGGATAAAAATACCGCCCTGTTTGCCGAATGCAAATGGACGAATGAAAAAGCGGATGTCGGTGTGCTTGAAACATTGATAAAGCGCAGTCAATTGTTTGCCTACAAGAATGTGCATTTATATTTGTTCTCCAAATCAGGGTTTACGAAAGGGTGTATGGAAGAAGCGCAAAAATACGAAAATATAACACTTGTCAGTTTTGCGGATATGACGGCAATACGCTGATGAGAAAAACATAAACGGCTGTATCAACATTCAAACGAATGTCTGATACAGCTGTTTTTTTCGTGATGAATTGTTTTTTAGTCAAGTATGATTTGCCAAATCGTACTTGACTAAAAAATGTGCTTATCTTACGAAATCGTAAGGTAAAAGTCACGTAATCGTAAGATTCATCGTGTATAATGGGCCTTGTAAACAGGAAAACGGATGTTACACAGTGCTTTTGCATTCAAAAATCCGTTTGCTAAGGAGGAATCATTTATGCATATTCTTGAATGCAGAGATTTAAGAAAAGAATACTATTCGGGTGAAAATGTCATTGCAGCCGTGGACGGCATTACGGCCGCATTTGAAAAAGGCAGTTTTACCGCCATCACAGGGCCCAGCGGTTCGGGCAAATCCACCTTTTTGCATCTTTTGAGCGGTCTTGAACACGCAAACGGCGGTGAGGTGTATTACAACGAAAAGCCCTTGGGCGGCTACAACGACAACCAGTTGTCCGTACTGCGCCGCAGACGCTTCGGCTTTGTGTTCCAGGCTTACAATCTCGTGCAGGAACTGACAGGCTATGAAAACATTCTTCTGCCTGTCATGCTCGACCGCAGAAAAATTGACGAAGCCTATTTTCAGAAACTGGTCGGTATGCTCGAAATCGAAGACAGACTTCATCATCTTCCGTCTGCGCTTTCGGGCGGTCAGCAACAGCGCATTGCCATTGCAAGAGCACTTGCCAACAAGCCGTCCATTCTGTTTGCGGATGAGCCCACGGGCAATCTTGACGGACGTTCGGGCAGAGAGGTGATGTCACTTCTGCGGCTTGTCAACCGCGAACTCGGTGTCACGCTGGTGCTCGTCACGCACGATCAGGGCGTTGCCGATCAGTCACAGCGCATCATCCGCATTGAGGACGGGAAGATCACCGCCGACAGCAAACCCGTAACACCCGGGGGTGACGATCAATGAAACGCAAACTCACCGTTACAACGCTCGCACTCGGCAATCTGCGGCAACGGCGCAAACAGTATTTTCTGCTCATCATCGGTATTGTGCTGAGCGTAGCGTTTTCGGCAAGCATTCTGCTGTTTTATACCGCATCGAATCAGAGCCTTGAGGAGAGCCGCAAAAACCGCGTAGGCGAACAGCAACTTATCATCTATGACACCGAAAACAAAGATCTGTCCGTTCTGTTGCAGGCAGATCCGACCATGCAGTTCACCACGGTTAAAAACGTAGGATTTGCGTATTTGACCGAAGAAGAACGTCTGCAGGGAATGAGCATTGCCGTGGGCAACGAAGCATGGCGCAAAATGAACCGACAGGAGATCTCCATGGGCCGATTCCCCGAAACCAAGGGTGAAATTGCCGTGGAAGCCTCCGCTTTGTCAAAAATGATGCTCGACGTGCAGATCGGTGAAGAATTCACACTGTTTGTGGAAATTCCCGACGGCAAGGGCGGCATTCTTGAAACCCGTGAGCAGACGTTTACCCTTGTGGGTATCTTGCAGGACAAGCGCCGCGGCATCCGCTATGAAAGCGGTTGGGAACGCGAACTGAGTGTTTACAACGATGTTCCTGCCGCATTTCTGGCTGACACCGAAACCGTAGCTGACGGCGGTATGGCGGTCACGCTCACCTATTGCAAAGGCGAACAGGAAACAGGTAAGACGATCTTGAACCTGTATAATAAAACCGATTATGCGGACGATCATTTCCGCATCGATACCTTTTACGAGGGATTTTACACCAGCGAGGACTCCACGCAGACCAATTCCTCATTCAACATCATCAGTCTGTTGGGTGTGGTGCTGGTCATCGGGTCTTGCTTCGGCATCGTCACCGCGTTTAATATGAATCTGCAGGAACGCAGACGGCAGATCGGTCTTCTGCGTGCCGTGGGTGCTACTAAAAAGCAGATCGTCAATGTGTTCGGCAGGGAGGCACTCATCATCGCCCTTTGCAGTGTACCCGCAGGAATTCTGCTGTCTTACGGCGGCGTACTGCTTGCCATTCATCTGTTGGGAGATGAATTTGTTTTCCGTCCCGCATGGTACGTGTTCGTGCTGTCTGCCTTGCTCGGTCTTGCCGTGGTCATGCTCGCGGCTATGATCCCGCTGATCACCGCCGCACGCATTACCCCCATGCAGGCACTTCGCAACACAGACCTGAGTGTGAAAATGAAACGCCGTAAAATCAAGAGCAGATCGCAGTTCAACGTGGCAGGCTTGCTTGCAGGCAGAGAAATGAAACTGCGCGGCAGCAAGCAGATCGGATTGACACTGTTTTTGAGCATCGGTATTCTGGTGTCCACCCTCGGTGTGAGTATGCTTTTGGAAGAATTCAGCAACAATTACCGTTCTGCGACGGATTTTCATATCAGTGCGAGTGAACAGTATATGTATTCGTGGTTCAATTACAAGGACGCTACGTACTTTTCCGAAAATGACCGTGCAAGGATCTATGCAAATCCTTATGTCAAAGACGTGTATGCCTCCCGCAGTGTCAATATCACCGTGGACTATGGAAAACTGACACCCTATATGCTCGAAGGTGCATCGCAGTTTGCACTCGATTACCCCGAACTTGACGCAGAATTTGACACCACCCTTTATTTTGCGCCCGATCCCGAAGATATGGTCGTACGTCCCGAAATACAGGATATGCTGACCGATCTGGAATTGCCCGAAACGGTGTATACCGTGCAGTTGATCGCTCTGGAAGAAGGGGCTGTGGAACTGTTGTTGGAGCAGGCTTCTGAAAATGATACCGATCTGGATGCCATCAACGCAGGTGAATCCGTTGTTGTCATTGCCCCCAAAGGGTATTATCTGATCAAATATCCGTCGGGCGGTTGGGGAAGTTCTTCCATTACAAGCAGAACCACCGCACGCGAACTTGAAAGTGCTGACCGTATTGTGTACAGAGATGCCTTTTATACAGGCGAAGATCTGACCTTGCACTGGATGCGCATTCCTTTTGAAGCGCAGGATGATTTCAAAAGCCCCGAATTCAGCCACCGCATCAAACAGGTGAAGATCGGTGCGGTCATTGATGAAGTTGATTTCCATGAATTGGAAAAATACCATTCCACTATTTATTACGGACAGACCTGCATTTTTACCACCGCACAGGGGCTTGCCAACATGGGCTTTGAGGCCGGAATTAAGGGTATGGATGTCAATCTTTATGACAATACCGATCCTGTTGCGCAGGCATCGGTGCTTGAACTGCTCAAGGAGATCGGCTCCCGTGTGAACAGTTCCTATACCTTTTCCGATTATGAATATGCACAGCAGGTCGAACAGGATATGAAGGAAGTGACCGTTTTGCTGGTGTCGCTGATCCTTTTGTTCTTCTGCATCACCGCCGCTTCCCTTTGCAACACCACCAACGCACGCATCCGTGAAAGCAGGCGCATCATCGGTACGCTTCGTGCCGTGGGTGCTGCAGGACGGGATCTGCGCATGGTGTATATCCGTCAGTATCTGTATATTTTCGGCATCGGCTGCGGTGTCGGCTACGGAATCACGGCATTGTTCAAACTCGGTATTTTCATTTTTGAAAAGATCACCGAGCAAGAGTATTTTATGCATCACATCACCCTGTGGCCGTCCTTTGTGTTCGTGGGTGCGCTCATTCTGGTGTGCATTCTGAATCTGTCCGTGCGACTTCGCCGCGAAACGAAGAACAGCATTGTGGAGAATATACGAGAGTTGTAAGAGAATTGCAGGCAAGTTGAGGTTTATCGGGATGAATGCACCCCTCAAATACTTGTCGCCCCTGAAAGGGCTATGGGGGATCCTTTTGAACACCCCGCCAAACCGCGATTTGTGAAAAAACTGCAAAAGGAGAAAAAATGAAAAGAATAATAACTCTGTTCCTGTCGATCGGTCTGCTCTGTGTGCCCGTAACGGCTTTTGCAACACAAACCGAGCCGCCCCGACAGATCGTTGAAGAAATACCGACTTCTTCTGCCGCCGATACCGAACTCGTTTTTGCTTCGGCGCAGTTGATGGTTACCGATTGCACCGTGTCCGAAGGCGGTTTGGTTGCAGGCAAAGAAGCCACACTGTATCTGACCGTGAAAAATCAAAGCGTTACTGCGGCGGCGCAAAACTGTAAACTGACCTTTTCCGAGCCGACGGGTGACATTCAGTCTGTCGGAACGGGCACGCAGTTTGTGCCTGTTATCGAAGCGGAAAAACAATACGTTTGGGAATTGCCCGTGCGTGTGTCGGCACAGGCGGCGGACGGTGTGCATACGGTACACGTCGGCGTCGCCTTCAAACAACCCGATGCAACGCAGGATACCGCCGAAGATACCCTGCGCGTGAATGTCCGTCAGATCTCGGCACTGGAGGTCGGCAGTCTTGCCGTTCCGGGAGAAGTGCTGTCGGGAGATATGGCAAACTTCACTTTTTCCGTGCTCAACACGGGCAAAAGCACCCTGTACGGTGTTGCCATGACCGTAGGTGTGGACGGTGCGGGCATTGTCGGTAAGGATGCGCCCGGCACGCTTGCCGCAGGCGAACGTGCAACGGGGAGCGTGACTTTTTCCACCGCCGATTTCAGAACCGGTGCAAGAACGGGCACGGTCACTTTTGCCGCGCAGACCGCAGACGGAGAAACGGTCACGGTCAGCGAACGATTCTCTTTTTCCATTGTTAAAGAGGAAGAAACGGCCGCCGCCGAGCCGAAAGAAGATCGCAGTCAGCCGCGTGTAATGGTCAAGTCTTACGCTGTGGAGGGGGATGCAATCGCTCCCGGTGAAAACAAAAAGGTCAGCATCGTTCTGCACAACACGCACCTGCACAAGAATGTCAAAAACATAAAACTGTCACTGTCATCAAACGGTGAGGAAATTCTCTTTGAGGGATTGGGTACGCAGTACGTCGATCAGATCAAGGCTGACAAAACATATACGTGGGACGTGAACGTATCGGCGGTACACACGGCAAGATCGGGCCTGCACACGCTGACCGTTTCCGCCGAATACGAGGATGCGGACGGCAACGGGTATTCTTCTTCCGATGTGCTTCGTCTGCCTGTGCGGCAAAGTGTTTTGCTGTTGTGGGACAATCTCTCTTTCCCCAAAACTTCCGTCATGGGTGAAACGGTGCAGATGTCGCTGACCTTGCAGAATATGGGCGGTGCGACCTTGCAGAACGTGCTTCTGACTTTTGACATGGAAGGCTTCGGCGGCACAGGCAGTGTGCTTGTGGGCAGCATTCCGTCGGGAGAAACACGCACGGCGAGTGCCAATTTCAATGTCACAGCCCAAAAGGCAGGCAAGGTGCAGGGACCGGCCACACTGCAATACACCGATGATTTCGGACAGACACACGAGCAGATCATCGACCTTACAAGTGATGTGATCGAAAAACAGCCCGTACCGACCGAAGACGAACAGAAAAAACAGGAGGAAGCCGACAAAGGAATGCGCCTGTGGTGGGTGTTCGCGGTGATCGGTCTGGTTGTCGGCATCGGCGGCGGTGTCGGTGTCACGGCCGGCATCTTTAACACAAAAGCACGAAAACGCGATGAGGAGCGTCTGTGAAGGCTCCGTTGCGATGCGGTTGCATTTGGTTTAAGCTGAATGCAACCGCATTTTTTTGGTTCTTCACGGAAAGTTGGGGGATGCTGCAATTAAATTATGATTTATGTAACAAAGCAGCCAATCACGGGGACGGCTTCTGTGATTGCCGAAACAGAAATATAAACGGCAATCGCATGAACTGTCCCCTGATTTGCGGACTGAAAACAAATGAAAAAACTTCTCTTTTTCAAT
>JAFQKN010000011.1 GCA_017396895.1 Clostridia bacterium | reverse complement strand
GGGAGAGCCTGGGAAAATGTTGTTTATGAAACAATCAAAAGAGCCGCAAACCGACGGTACAATGCAGGGAGTCGTTTCGGCTCCCGAGGAAGAGGTTAAAAGTTAATTGTTTTTGCAACGGTTAAAAGAGCCTCAAAACAACAGCATAATCGGTTTTTATTCAATATCGGAGGAACAATTGTGCCGTTTCCGAACATAGAAAAAACAACCGATGTGTACCTTTACCGCGGGAGCCGAAACGACTCCCCTACATGGCGTGGTAGGTTTATTTTGTCGTTTTTTGTTTTGCGGTCGAACAAACATCCCGAAAAACTCCGATTGCCATTGGTGATCAAAACCATACTTTCCGTGAGGAACCAAAAAAACCGAGCTCCGCAGGAAGGTCAGCGGAGCTCGGTTTGCATTGCGATTTTATTCTTCGGTTGTCTTTCTGACTTCGATTCTGCCGTACAGGGAGCCTTCGGAGTCTTTGCGGGGTGCTCTGGTCGGTGCGGAAGAAGCGTTGTTGCGGTCGCTGTTTCTGTTGTAGCCGCCTCTGCCGCCGCGATTGCCGCCGCGGTTGCCGCCTCTGCGGTTGTTGTAGTTGCCGCCGCCGTGGGTGGGTTTGACGCCTTCTTCGAGGGAGATGATGACCTTGCGGTCGGAATCGTAACCGACGGAATGCGAGGTCACGCCTTCGATTTCCTGAATGGCGGTGTGGATGATTCTGCGTTCATACGGATTCATCGGTTCAAGGGCGACGTTGCGGCCGTACTTGAGAACGGTCTTTGCGTGTTTTGCAGCCAGTGCGCGCAGGTTTTCGGCTCTCTTTTCGCGGTAGTTGCCGACGTTGACGGAAATTCTTGCGCCGTCTGCTTCGTCACCGCTCTTCTTTGCGGTCAGGCGAACGAGATACTGAATGGCATCCAGTGTTTCACCTCTGCGGCCGATGAGAATGCCGTAATCTTCTTCGCAAGAGATATTGTAAACGATGTCTTTGTCGTTTTCTTCTCTTTCAATGGAATATTCGCTGATGCCCATGCCTTCAATGATGGCTTTGAGGTAGGTGCGGGCTTTTTCTTCGTCGGGCAGTTCATAGAATACGCGGACTTCAGCGGGATGGCCGCCGAACAGACCGAGTGTTTTCTTTTGGGGCTGTCTGAGGACTTCATATTGTACATCAACGTCCTCGGGTGCGTTCAGAGCAGCTTTTGCGTTTTCAACTGCTTCGGGAATCGTTGCACCCGTGCCGATTTTTTCAAAAATCATTGTATAAGGTGTCCTTTCGTCATATTAAGCCTGCTGATTCGGCTTTTGTGTCATTTTTACTGTTCTTCTTCTGCGATCTGTTTTGCTCGCAGTTTAATGCTGTTCTCTTTGGAACGGCGCTCAACCGTTTCGTCGATCATTTGCATAGCGATCACTTTTTCGGGTTTGAAGATCTGGTTGAGGATCAAGGTCTGGATAAAGGAGAGGATGTTGGAAATGATCCAATAAACACCGACGCCGGCAGAGAATGTGTAGGAGAAGTATGCCGACATCAAGGGGGACATAAAGGTCATGCATCCCATGGACGGATTCTTTGCCATTTCGGGATTCGTTTTGCGTTGACGCAGATACATGAGAATGCTCGAAAGCATTGCCGTAACGCCCGAAAGAATGGGAATGAGAATCAAACGCCAATCGCCGCCTTCATCGTTGAAGGTGTTGGGATATGCGGTCAGATCGATACCGAAAAGGGAGAATTTTTCAATAAATGCGTTGATTTTTTCAATCATGCCCCCGTAAACTGCGGGATCGAGTTCCGGGATGATCTTGTCAAAGTTGCCCAGAATGGCAAGTTCGACACGGGTGTTTTCCATTTGAACACCTAAGTTTGTGCAGATCTGCGTAAAATGAGCGATGTGTTCTTCTGCGATCTGCAAAACCTGCGAAAGGGGAGAATAGATCGCACCGTAAAGGCCCATCATTACGACCATTTGGATCAACAGAGGCATACAGCCGCCTGCAGTGGCACTGAAGCCTTCACGCTGATACATTTCCTGGGTTTCCTGTTGGATCTTTGCCTGTGCTTCTCTTTGCGGGAGCGATGCGTATTTTGCTTTGATCTTATTTACTTTTGCCTGCAAACGCAGTTGCTTTGCACTGTTTCTCTGTTGCTTGACGGCACTGGGAATCATCAATGCACGCACAACAAAAGTAAGAATGAAAAGGGAAAGCAGGTATTCGCCCGTTACTCCGTACAAAAGGTAAAGGATATAACCGAACGGGACAGCAAGAAGTTCAAACATTTTAATTCCTCCGAATTATTTTTTCTTCCTCGTGTTTCTTTTCCCCGACAATTCCGGAATCGGATCGACGCCTCCGGGAAAGAGTTGATTGCAGCGAAGCAGCCGTTTTGCTGCAAGAAAACCGCCGCGCAGTACACCGTACTTTTCAATGGCCTGCAGAGCATACTGCGAACAGGTCGGATAGTATCGGCACATGGGCGGAAACAGTGGGGAGATGTGCCGCTGATAAAAGCGGATGATGTTCAGGAGAAACTTCTTCATTGCAGTAACCCTGCACTGTCGAGTTGCATACGCATAATCTCCAGAATTTCTGTACTTTTTTTGTATACAGTTTTAGTCCTGGCTACAAATACGATATCGTAGCCGGGACGGACTTCCCCGACAAGCTGTGCAAAAGCCGCGCGAATGACTCGCCTTGTGCGGTTTCTTTGTACGGCATTGCCGATTTTTTTACTTGTCGTAATGCCAACACGACAAATGCCCGCGCGGTTCTTGTTTACATAAGTAACCAGCGCAGGATTTGTGTATGCTTTTCCGCGGCCGTAGGCTCTGCGGAAATCAGTGTTGGATTTTAGTGTTTCAAATCCGGACAAAGTTGTTTACCGAATCCTTTCGGATGTGATTCACCGGATCTCCACGCCGTATAACAGATCAGTAGCTGAGTACCTTTCTGCCTTTTGCTCTGCGGCGAGCAAGAACTTTGCGGCCGTTTCTGTCCGACATTCTTTTGCGGAAGCCATGTTCCATCTTGCGATGACGCTTTTTGGGCTGGTATGTTCTTTTCACGGTAAAACCTCCATTCTGAACGGTCTTTTAATGGTTTTGGCTGCTGTTGAAGGACGGGATTGTGCAATTCCCTCACTTCGCAAGGTCTAATTATACCTAAATAAAACAATTCTGTCAAGTACCAAAAAAATAATTTTGACGAGGAATGTAAAATAAAATGACATTATTTTAAGTTTTTATAAAAACTTTTATGCAATACTTGTATTATGACAAAAATTGGAGTATCATATAAATGTATCTAAAACACGAGGAGAATAATATGGAAGTGTTTGAAGAATTAAAAACGAATAAAAGATGGAACTTTTTAGTCAATCTTGTTTATTTTGTTGCCATTCTCGGCTTGGCATATTTTTTGTTTGACCGTT
Source organism: Clostridia bacterium (assembly GCA_017396895.1). Lineage (GTDB taxonomy): Bacteria > Bacillota > Clostridia > Oscillospirales > Acutalibacteraceae > RUG806. The sequence continues at coordinate 5,013 of JAFQKN010000011.1, read as the reverse complement.
GCCTGAGTTTGTTTTTACCTTTGTTGGTCGGATTGTTCGTTGCCATGGTGCTGAAAAGACCGATCGCCTTTCTGGACAGAAAAACACCTCTCAAGCGCGGACTTATCAGTGTAATTCTTGTTTTATCGGTTTTGGGCATCGGCGTAGGCGCATTGGTGCTGATCGGTTTTAAGGTTGCCCCCGAGATCAAGGGATTTTTTACGTATGCTTACAGTCGCATCAACGATCTGCCGCAACTGATATTGAGCTTTAAGGATTGGCTGTTGGGCGTTCTCGCAAATCTACCGGAGAGTTTTGCGGGAGATCTGCGGATTACGGTAGGCGATTTTTTGGATAATCTTGCGCAAAACGGTTTGGCAGGATTGAATGTGCAACCCGATTCGTTTAACTGGGGATCCCTGATCTCAACCGGCGGCGACGTGCTCATCAGTACGGTCGGCCAGCTTCCGTCCTTGGTTATCAGTTTTGTGATCACCGTCATTACGTCCGTTTTTGTTTGTGCCGATTATGAGGATATTCGCGATTTCATTCTTGCACAGTTGAGTGAAGAAAACGGTAAAAAACTGCGTCATGCCAAGCAGTTGTGCATTTCGAGTATGCTGAAAATGATAAAGGCATACGGTCTGATCTTTATTATCACAACGGTCGAGATGAGTATTGCTTTCTCCATATTGAAACTCATCGGTGTTTATACTTCGGAATATCTGTTTGTTATGGCGGCTTTGATTGCTTTGGTGGATATCATTCCCGTTTTGGGAACCGGTACCGTATTGATTCCGTGGGGCGTTATTTCCTTGTTGACCGGCAAGATCGGGCTCGGAATCGGTTTGCTTGTCACCTATGCGGTGGTCTTGGTCGTCCGTCAGGTGTTGGAACCCAAACTTGTGTCCGGACAGATCGGCCTGCCGCCGGTCGTTACGATCACTTCCATGTATATCGGAACGAAGGTGATCGGCGTATTTGGCTTTTTTATCATGCCTTTCCTTGTGACCATTGTCAATGAAATGAACAAAGCGGGGATTATTCATCTGTTCAAAACCCCCGGAAAAGAGAATGTTGCCGTGCAGACGCAGGGACAACCGTCTGAGGATGCAACACCGCAGAGTGCGGATGAACGTTGATTGAAAAGGAGCAGTTTAACGGATGCTGAATGCTATGTTCTCGATTCCTTCCGATTGGGCGGGGATAACGGAAGTTGATATTGTGAATCTGTTTATCGCTTTGTTTGATACAATTATTTCGGTATTTGCAAACAGCGATACAACTGCGGTCGTTTTTGCCCTGACCGGTGCTTAAATTTGCTCTGAAGCCGTTGTGTTTTTCACATCGGCTTTATTTTATACCATATTATATATGTGATGTTGATGTGCAATTGACACAACGCAAGTATGTGCGACCAATTTAACAGGCAAGGAGAGTGTGAAGGTTTGAAAAATTTGTATTTTAATGATGCGTTGATTTCCGAATGGAAAAACAGCAAAGAGCCGATGATCGTTGCATTGACCGAATATTGCCTGCAACGTGCACAGCAGGCCAAGAATATGAAGATCGTACCCGAGGCCGATGTGCGTGTGAACGGTGAGGGGTATCAGATACAACATGAAAACTATGGAGAGGCTTGCGGCCCGTTTTCGCAAAATATGTTGTATCTTGCATTTGGCTACGCTTATACAAAGGATATCGCCTATTTTGAAAAAGCAAAAGAATTGATGCTTGCTTATGTGCAATATGAAAAATGGCACGGAAAGGGATTCAAAGGGCGCGGTGAATTGAATACAGGCAATTTCTGTGTCGGAATGGGCTACGGATTTGCCTGTTTCGGTGAATTGCTGACAATGCAGGAGCGCAGAATGATTGCGGAAGGAACCTACCGCTTGGGCATTCTGCCGCTGTTGGAGGACTGGCTGTTGCCCGGAACAAAGATCCATGCATTTGATACCATGGGGCACAATTGGTGGCCTGTTTGCGTTGCATCGGGGGCTTTTGCTGCGATTTTTATGCGTGAAGAACTGAAAGATGCAGATCGTTTGGTCGATCTCGCGGCGGACGGTTTGCGGCAATGGTTTGCTTATAAGGGCAACGCGATCAATAATAAATTGGCAAGTTCCGATCACGGTGCATTCTACGAAGGCGTCGGCTATTATAATTATGTTTTGGTGGAATATCTGCGATTCACGGATGCGTATAAACGTGTAAAGCAGGTGTTGCCGTTTGATGATACGAAGATTATGCGTGAGGCTGCGGCATTTTTCGTGAACACGGTGTATCCGTCCTCGAAAGAAAACTATTATGTCGGATTCGGTGATTGTGACGGCAAAGGCTTTCCGACCGGTGTTGTATTTATGCTTGCGCGTTGCCCGGAATTGGCACAATTGCGTTGGTTTGTGCAGAACCGTTCCTTACAAACGTCAGATGCGGCTGTTTTTCGTCTATTACATTATAATAATATATACACATTGCCGGTTGAACAACCGAAAGCATTATCGGTTTGTTATGAAAACAACGGCTGGGCAATGATGCGTGATTCTTTTGAAACGGACGCGGTCTTACTGGCGGTCAAATGCGGCGACAGTTGGAACCATTCGCATAACGATGCAGGTTCGTTTTTGCTGTACAGAAACGGAAAGGCGGAAATATTTGATTCTGCCTATTGCAGTTACGGCAATGATATTTACCGTGATTACTATGTGCAATCTTATGCGCACAATGTGGTGTTGTTTAACGGTTGCGGGCAGGATTGGCGCGATCATCACGATCATGTCCGTATGCGCGGCAGATTGTATGATTTTACCGATGAGGGTGATTTCCGTTATGTGTGTGCAGATGTGACGGGGCCGATGGGACGGTTCTTCCGCAAACATCTGCGTCACTTTGTGTGGTTGCGTGATTTTATTCTGATCTATGATGATATTCAGAGTTATGAGCCCGGTAAAGTGTCTTTTCTGCTTCATGCTGAAGATGATACTTGTTTTCGTATGCTGACACCGTGCACTTTGTCGCACCCGCACGGCTATATCGGCTATGACGTGCAGGATTGTACGTATCTGTCATACGATGCGTATACGGATGACGGCGGTCGTGTGAAGTTTGTCAGTGTGCTTGCTTTGAATGAGAAAAAGCAACCCATGCTGACTGAATTCGAGAACGGGTATTGTGTTGTCTGCGGGGAAACAAAGGTTTATATCAATCTGCTCAGTGACGGCAGAGTCATGCACAATAACTGTCTTCTTACCATGGGTGGATATCTGACGGACGCCGTTCTGCTGGTTGAGGAAAACGGGGATGCAACGGCCGCTGTCAACGCTTCTGTTGTACGCAAAAGCGGAGTGAATCTGCTGGATATTCTTGCAAGGAAAACAGGAAAATTGGATTGTGTAAAATGACCAAAAATAAATTCAAAAAATTTCTGTTTTTTCTAAAAAAAGACTTGCAATTATAAAAGGCTTGTGCTATAATAACTTCGCTTGTGAGAACGGGTGTATTGTGCCGTGTCATAATGTTCCGCGTTTTTACAGGTAGATGTGCGATGATGTGGGATGTGGCTGCACACCGATGCAGGGAACTCCCGCGGAGTATGTCCGATTTCAAACCGGGCGAAACAAGCCGATGCCAAGGGGGATTTCCGCGCCTTAACCGGAATTTTACCCACCAAGGCACTTTTCTGCTGTGAGCTCCGGAAATATTTTCCGGAGTTTTAATAACGGGGACGGATGAAACACCCGGAGCCGTTGCAGGAATTTCAATCGGCTGTCGCCAAACAATGAGGAGGCAATCAAATGGCAGTTAAGGATAAAATCAGAATCAGACTCAAAGGTTACGACCACAATCTTGTCGACAAAGCGGCAGAACGTATCGTCGAAACCGCAAAGCGCACGGGCGCTCAGGTATCCGGCCCCGTACCGCTTCCCACCGAGAAGGAAGTTGTTACTATCCTTCGTGCTGTTCATAAGTACAAAGATTCCCGTGAACAGTTTGAACAGCGCACCCACAAAAGACTCATTGACATCATCAGACCTACCAACAAAACCGTTGAGGCTCTGACAGGTCTTGAGCTTCCCGCCGGTGTTGACATTGACATCAAAATCTAATCAAGGTGTCGATGCCCTATATAAATAGGTCACCGCAGGTCAAGTTGACATGCAGTCAACCAATAATCTGACAGGAGGAAAAAACAGATGAACAAAGGTCTTATCGGAACAAAAGTCGGCATGACCCAGATTTTTGACGAAAAAGGAAACGTTATTCCCGTAACCGTCATTATCGCAGGTCCTTGCGCAGTCGTTCAGAAAAAGACGACCGAGAAAGACGGCTATGAAGCTGTTCAGCTCGGCTACGGCGATGTCAAGGCATCCCGTGTCAACAAGCCCATGAAAGGTCACTTCGCAAAACTCGATGTGGCACCCAAGAAGGTTCTGAAGGAATTCAGATTTGCAGATTGCGCAGCCTTCAACACAGGTGATATCCTGAAGGCAGACGTATTTGCAGTGGGCGACAAAGTAGACGTGTCCGGCACCAGCAAAGGTAAAGGTACCGCAGGCGTCATCAAGAGATGGAACATGGCAAGACTCAAGGAAACCCACGGCACAGGCCCTGTCGGCAGACACGGCGGATCCATCGGTGCTTGTTCGGATCCTTCCAGAGTTTTCAAGGGAAAGAAAATGTCCGGCCATCTCGGCAGCGAAAAGGTCACCATCCAGAATCTGGATGTCGTAACGGTTGATGCTGAAAACAACATCATCGCCATCAAGGGTGCTGTTCCCGGCCCCAAAGGCGGCACGGTTGTTATCACAAATGCCGTTAAGAAAGCGTAAGGAGGAATGAAAGATGCCTAACGTAGCAGTATTCAATATGGCAGGCGAAAAGGTATCCGAGCTTGCTCTCAACGACAGCGTATTCGCAGTTGAGCCCAACACCTCGGTCATGCACATGGCTGTCATCAACTATCTTGCAAATCAGCGTCAGAGTACACAGTCCACCCTTACGAGAGCTGAAGTCAGCGGCGGCGGAAAGAAG
>JAFQKN010000122.1 GCA_017396895.1 Clostridia bacterium | reverse complement strand
TTGAAACGATTGACAGGAGTTTTAAGTGGTTTTTCGCTTGAAAGCACCTGTCTTTTTTTTGTTTCGGCAAAGAAAAACATCTGGGTGACGTCTCGGTTTCCGCAAAAGAGATGTTTTTTTGCATAAAAGATAATATTAAAAAGTGAAATTCGCTTGACAGTAGGAAAAAAATGGAATATATTATATATGGGATTCGGAACGGGTACGCATCCCTGAGAAGATTGCGTTTGCAAACATAACACCGCAGGGTGATAATATACAGAAATTGAATTGGGAGGTTATTTTATGAATTTCTATCTTAAAAAAGCAGGCAAGTGCATCAGCGTGCTTCTGGTTGCACTGCTCGTGCTGTCTTCGGCTCCGCTTTCGGGCTTTGCAGGTCTTGAATTGCCCGTCTTGGCCGCCGATGCCGCCGAAACGGTTGCTTCGGGCAGCTGTGGCGACAGTGTGACGTGGACACTTGACGAAGACGGCGTGCTGACTCTGAGCGGTACGGGCGCAACGAATGATTATACGATCGAGGAAGGCGGCAGATCGCCGTTTTATGACCATGCGGACGCAATTCAGACGCTTGTTGTTGCCGACGGCATTACAGGCATCGGTCAATTGCTTTTTGCTGAATGCACGGCACTTTCGTCCGTCAGCATTCCCGACAGTGTCACTTTCATCGGTGCGGGTGCATTTTATTACTGTTCCGCACTGACTTCATTTGATGTTCCCGACGAAGTTACCGCACTCGGTGAGATGATTTTTTATAATTGTTACTCTCTTGTGCAGATCGATCTTTCTGCCGCTTTGACGAGCATCGGCTCTTACGCTTTTTATGACTGCAATGCGTTGGTGTCTGTCAATATTCCGAGCGGTGTTACAAGCATCGGCGAACAGGCGTTCGGACAGTGCGACGGATTGGTAAGCGTAACGCTTCCCGATACCTTAACGGTTGTCGGTGCGAGTGCATTTGCTTGGTGCAGCGCACTGACGGGAATCGAATTGCCCGAAAGTGTCGGAACGGTCTGCGAAGGTGCTTTTGCTGATTGCCCTGCAATGGAAAAGGTGATCGTGCGCAATGCAGAGTGTGTGATCGAAGGCGATGCAGAAAATTCCGCTTTTCCCGCACAGGCCGTTATTTACGGTCGCATCGACTCCACTGCTCATGTCTTTGCCGAAACCTATGGCCGCGATTTTGAGGCGATTATCGGTTCCGATGAGTGCGGTAAAAATGCAACGTGGTCACTTGTTGACGGTGTGCTTACCATTTCCGGTACGGGCAAAATGTATGATTACAGTAATCCTGCAAATTCTGCCCTGGCTGCAGCTCCCTGGCATGATCTGGCAGACTCCGTTCACACCGTTATTATTGAAGACGGAATTACGCACATCGGTGCATGGGCGTTTGATGCGTGTGACATTGATAACGGTGTCACCATTTCTGACAGTGTAACGAGTATCGGTGATTGTGCCTTCCGTGCAACGTCTCTCCAATCTGTCACGATCCCCGCCGGTGTAACGAGTATCGGCGACGGTGTGTTCGGATACAATTACGTAATCCGCGAAATCATCGTGGATGAAAGAAATGAAAATTACATCGTTGAAAACGGAACACTTTATGACATCGAAAAGACCACGCTCCTTTGCTGTGCAAACCGCAATGTTGAATCTTTCGTCGTTCCGTCTACGGTTAAAAAGATCGGTACACTTGCTTTCTGTAATTGCAAATATATGAGTAAGATTACCGTTCCCGAAGGTGTGCAAACCATCGGCAACGCTGCGTTCTGGGATTGTGATGCCATTACGAGTATTCATATTCCGTCCACCGTTACGTATGTCGCCGATTCTGCATTTTCGATGATGCAAAAGCTTGAAACGATTACCGTTTCTGCTTCAAACCCTTATTATACAGTTGTTGATAATGTTTTGTATGACAGAAACAAAACAACGCTGTTGCGCTATGCTCCCCAAAAAACCGATACATCATTTGTTGTTCCTCAAAGCGTTACGCGAATTGACAGCGGTGCTTTTTCCGATTGTGAAAATCTGGTTTCTGTATTTATTCCCGAAAGCGTTATTTCGATCGGGTGGGATGTTTTTGAAAACTGTACGGCACTCACCGACGTGAATATCCCGTCACGGATCACCGAACTCAACAGTACGTTCGCCGGTTGCTCATCTCTGGAAAATATCACGATTCCCTACGGTGTTGTGTCCATTGGGGATACCGCTTTTCTGAACTGTGAATCCCTTACGAGTGTTGTCATTCCCGACAGCGTTGTGCGGATCGATAAGGAAGCGTTCTCCGGTTGCAGTTCTCTTGCTGAGATCAATATTCCCGCAGATGTCACCTTTATCGGTGATGCGGCTTTTAAAAACTGTTTCGGTCTTACCGCCTTTACTGTGGATGCAGGAAACGATTTTTATATGTCCGACAACGGTGTTTTGTATAAAAGAGAGCCGTTGCAGTTGATGTATTATCCTACCTTGCGAGAAGCAACCGAATACAGCATTCTTGACGGCGTAGTCAGCATTGATGAATATGCGTTCGATGTCTGTCTGTCTCTGCAGACGCTCAACATTCCCGCAAGCGTGGAAAGCATTTATGAAGAAACGTTTGTCGAAATGGAGTCCCTGTCGCATATTAACGTGGCGGCGGAAAATGAAACCTATATGTCCGACAACGGCGTGCTGTACAGCAAGGATCAGACGCATCTGGTCTGTTATCCGCGAAACAAAGAGGGTACTTCTTTCACCGTTCCCGAAACGGTCACGCATATTGATTCGGTCGCATTCGCATTCAGCCCGCTGACACAGATCATTCCGCATGACGGCATTGTAAGCATCGGAGATGCGGCATTTGCTTACTGCGAGGCACTTGAAACATATGCAAGTGACGTGTGCATTTCTCCTCCGAATGTTGATGAATATATACCGGAGTCGCCGCCCGAACTGCGTGTGCTGTCGGAAGAGGTTACGGAAGTGTACTGGGGGGCGGCTGCGTTCGGCTTCTGCAGTGCGCTTGAGCGCGTCGTTATTCCCGAGGGGGTAAAAGCCATTCAGCCGCAAACGTTTTTATATTGTACGTCACTCACTTCGGTGGAATTGCCGAGCACACTTGAAACGATCGATCAATTGGCATTTGCATTCTGCTCCGCACTGCCGGAATTTGATATTCCCGCAAGTGTTACCGCCGTTGCGTACGGCGCATTCGGAATGTGCGAGTCTATGGAAAAAGTGACCGTCAACAATGCACAGTGTGTCATTGATGACTATGACGGAATGACGTTCCCCGAACAGGCCGTCATTTACGGTTATGCCGATTCCACCGCACAGACCTATGCCGAAACCTACGACCGCGAGTTTGTTGCATTTGAAGTCGATTGTGAACACACATGGAACAGCGGCGAAGTGATTACCGCACCCACCTGTTGCGAAGAAGGCAGTATGCTTTACCTTTGCACCGTTTGCGGTGAAAGCAAGACCGAACCCATTGCAATGGATCCCGCTGCCCACGGCGAAAACACCGAACTGCGCGGTAAAACAGATGCGACCGCTACGCAGAACGGCTATACGGGCGACCTGTACTGCCTTGACTGTGAAAAGATCATCACCGAAGGTGAAGTCATTCCCGCCGAAATTCCTTCCTCTTTCCGTTTGGAGAGTGACGGTATTATCGATGAAGACGGTATTGTAAAATTCGATGTATATCTGGATGATTTTGTCGGTTTGACCGCTTTCAATCTGTATATTGATTTTGATGAAACCTTGTTCACCTATGCCGGACTTGAAGCCGGTGCAGATGCACTGGCCCTCAACACGGCCATGTCCAATGAACTGTATTTGGAATGCAATGAACATGAGGGACAGGTGGAAATGGCAGGTGCGTTCGTTCATGCTCTGTATTCTGCCGAGCATTATAACAATGCCGCCATCAACAGTGAAAATTTCCATGTTGCCACCGTTCTGTTGCAGGTGAAAAACGAAAGTGTAAACACCTTGCAACTGACCGCAACCTCCATTTTTGAATTTGCAGGTTGCACGCAGGATGATTTCACTTATCCCGCACTCGGTTTTGTGGAAGATCTGACCGCGCAACTGAACGCATCCGTTCATTCGCACGATTGGGTGCTGACCGAGACCGTACAGGGCACCTGTACGCAGGCAGGCAGTGTTTTGTATACTTGCTCGGTCTGCGGTGAAACCAAGACCGAAACGGGCACAACGGACCCGAACAACCATGCAGGCGGCACCGAAGTGCGCAATGCCGTTACAGAAACCTGCGGTAAAGACGGTTACACGGGCGATACCTACTGTCTCGGCTGCGGCGTAAAAATTGAAAGCGGTACCGTGATCCCCGCAACGGGCAACCACACGTGGGACGGCGGTGTTGTAACGCTTGAACCGACGTATACCGCACCCGGTGTCAGAACCTTTACCTGCGGTGTCTGCGGTGCAACAAGAACCGAAGAAATTGCACAGTTGGAATCGGTGTATGTCGATGATGATAAATCCGCCGTGATGGAAGATGTCGGTCTTGTTGCCGTAGCAGGCAATACGGTCACGGATTTCCTTGCAAACGCTTCCGACGGTACGGTCATTCTCGACCGTGACGGCAAAGAAATGAAACCCGATGCAATCCCCGGAACGGGAGCCACGCTTGTGTTGCCCGACGGCACCGAGCATACCATCGTGGTATTGGGCGACATCAACGGTGACGGCCGCGTTCTGGCAGGTGACGCAAGACTTGCTCTGCGTTCGGCTGTCGGACTTGAAAACCTGATGGATGCATATTATGCCGCGGCAGATGTGGATAATATTGCCCAAATCAGCGTTGCCGATGCCCGTATGATCCTTCGTGCAAGCGTGCATCTGGAAGATCCTGCAGATTGGTTTGAATCGACCGTTCAATAAAATGAATCAAAAATAAGCAAACACAGCAAAGGGCTGCATCAGACTTCCGTAATGGGGTTTGATGCAGCCCTTTTTCCTGTTGCGGAAAAATTTATGCCGGAAGGGGTTGACAAAATGGTTTACATGGTGTAGACTAAAAGCGTAGTCTACAAATTGTAAACCAAGAAGCGGAGGCATTCTGTTATGAACAATTTTCAACTCGGTGCGGTGGAGAGCCGCTTTGCGGATCTGATATGGGAGCACGAGCCGCTGACAAGTGCGCAACTGGTCGCCCTTGCACTCGAACATCTGCAATGGAAAAAATCCACCACCTATACCGTCCTCAAACGGTTGTGCGAAAAAGGGCTGTTTCAAAACGAAAAAGGAACGGTCATATCGCTCATCTCGCGCGAAGATTTTTACTGTACCCAAAGTGAAAAATTCGTGGAAGAAACCTTTGACGGTTCTTTGCCTGCATTTTTGGCGGCATTCACAAAACGCAAAAAACTCAGTGCGGATGAAGTGGCGCAACTGCGGCGCATGGTATCGGAATGGGAGGAATGAGCATGGAAAACGTGTTTTTACAACTGCTGAACATGAGCATCACCGCAAGTTGGATCGTATTGGCAGTGCTCATTTTACGATTGTTCCTGCGTAAAGCCCCCAAAGCCGTTTCCTGTGCGCTGTGGGCTCTGGTCGGGGTGCGGCTTGTGTTTCCGTTTTCGGTGGAAAGCGTGTTCAGCCTCATCCCCAGCCGTGAGACCGTACCGCAGGATATTCTGCTTTCACCGACACCGAACGTGCATACGGGCATTCCTGCGTTTAATTCCGTTGTCAACCCCGTCATTGAACAGGCTTTCGCACCCTATCCGGGGAGCAGTGCGAATCCTTTGCAGATCGTTACGGCAGTTGCGTGCATCGTGTGGGCGGTCGGTGTTGTCGGCCTTTGGCTGTATGCCGCGATCAGTTATTTTCGTTTGCACCGTTTGACACGCGAAAGCATTGCGACCGAAAAAAACGTGTTTGTCTGTGACCGTATAGACACTCCCTTTATTTTAGGTGTATTGAAGCCCCGCATCTTCTTGCCCTCGTCCATGGAGCAAGCGGATGTAAGCCATGTGCTTGCACACGAACGCGCCCATCTGCAACGGCATGATCATTGGTGGAAACCGCTCGGATTTTTGCTGGTGTCGGTGTATTGGTTCAATCCCGTTTTGTGGGTGGCGTATGTTTTCCTGTGCCGCGATATCGAACTGGCCTGTGATGAAAAAGTGATCCGCATCTGCGGTGAACAGATCAAAAAGGACTATTCCACGGCACTCATCAACTGTTCCGTGTCGCGCAAAAGTCTTGCCGCCTGTCCCTTGGCTTTCGGTGAGGTGGGTGTCAAAGGACGCATCAAAGCGGTGTTGCATTACAAAAAAGCGACCGTGTGGGTGCTCATTGCGGCGGTGTTGCTGTCGTGCGTGGCGGCGGTGTGCCTGCTGACCGATCCCGTGCAGGACGGCATGGCAGGGGCTACGTACCGTATTTCCCGCTATTATTACGATAATGTGATCGGTGCAGACCGTGCCAACAGGGAATCGGGGGAAGTGACGGTCGATATCAATGATGCTCTGTTTGCAACGCGCAAACTGAACGGGAATTATCACTCTTCATTTTATTTGTACGAATTGGAGGACGAAGATTTTATCGACCGCGTCAGGTCATATCTGCCGCTGTATACCTCTCTGTTCGGCGTGAAAGAAGCCTATATCTCCGTAACGGGTGAATTGGATTATTTCTTCATTCTTCTCACCAACGGTGACCTGTACGGCGGTTATGTGGGCGTGCACGATGATCTGCCGGGAGAAGTTTATAAATATCAGAAGATCGATGAATACCATCCCGCAACGGTGATGCAATCGCAACGGCCGCCGCGGCCGCAAATGCAAACGGAAGTGCCGACGAGTGAGTTGCTGTCGGGAGAGGATGCACAAAACGGTGTGAGCGAAAACAAACTGACGCTTACGGATGTCATCGAACGCAGTGAAAAAGGCAGTGCGCTGTCTTGGGAAGATTTTGAAGACTTCGATTATGTCGAAACGGGTTCGGGACTTTACATTCGTATGTATGAAATTGACGACTTGTTCAGCCTTAGCATCGGCGGCGGCAGTCTGCAGGATGAACCGATGTATATCTACCTTTCCGCCAATGACGGAATGCGCACCGTGATCGACATCCGCGAAAGTGATGTGCGTACTTACATCACCGAACACGTCGGCAATCCGCCCGCGGAAAATGTGCAAACAAACGGGATCTATGCCTGTCGTGTCGGTTATACGGACGGTGCATTTGCAAAATTCATGCAATTCAGCGGTATTCCGAAATACATTGCCGTGAGCAGCATTCGTTACCTGCCCGTGTATCGGGTGGATACGCTCAACGAGTTGCGGGACTTTATGAACGGAATGCAGGATGTGTTTGATTTTACCCGTGCAACCGAAACCGAGCCGGCATTCGCGGATGTTGCGGTCCGTTTTGACGGTGCCTTTTTTGACGAAAACAGATTGCTGTTGGCGTACGTGGAATCGGGCAGTATTTCGCGTCGGTATCAGGCGAATGCGGTCGAAAAGTGTGATGGGATGCTGACGCTTGAAATCGCGGAAGACGGTGCGCAGACGGAAAATGCCGCAATGGACGGCTGGCTCATTGCCGTGGGCATCCCGCGATCGGAGTTGACGGACGTGAGTGACGTGCAATCGTTTGTGACGGCATTGATGCGTGAAGGACCGACCGTTTCGGCAGACGAAGCGGATGTGCAGGAAATGACCACCGTTGCACGGATCGCGGAAACGGGCGTGCAGGAAGAAGTTTTGCTTTATGAGGATGCAGAGTGGACCGTCAGCAGTATGGCAGGTATCGGGGATGAAAAATACAGAATGCTCGATCTGACCGTTGACAGTACGCAGAAGGATGCTCCGCTTGTGCGGATCGGGAATGAAACTGAACTGAACCGATTTATGCAGTATGTCGGTCCTGCAATGACGCTTGTTGTTGAAAATCTGAATGTCAACGCGTACGGACAGAAACGCTTTGATGCTGGATTTTTTGAAGAAAACGATCTTCTGTTGCTTTATCTTGAGAACGGCACTGCGGGAGAAATGTATGCCTATGACGGGGCAAAGCAGGAAGACGGTTCGCTTGTTGTGCTGATGAATAAAGTGCAATTCGCAACGCATTCCGTTGAAACGCAAAACGAACCGATGACAGCCCAACTGCTGACGCTTGCGGTGCCCAAAGCAACAATGGATGCCGTAACGGATGTGCGGTGTGAGATTTTTTGACTTTATGGAAAACTGAAAGCGAAAGAATCACGCAATGTTTGAAAAACGGAATGGATGTAAATTATGATTTACAAGTTCTAAACGCAAAACGCTAAATGCTAAACGAGTGGACACAATTTGATTGTTTTATCATTTTTAATTTACGTTTTGCCGTTCTGTTT
>JAFQKN010000121.1 GCA_017396895.1 Clostridia bacterium | reverse complement strand
CACGGCCCAACTGGTCGATAGTAGCATCGCGCAGCTCCATGCCGTAGTCGCCGGAAATGACCTGGCCGCCGGTGAGAGTGGCGATGTCCACCAGGATTTCCTTCCGACGGTCGCCAAAGGCAGGAGCCTTGACGCACACGCAGGTGAAGGTGCCGCGGAGCTTGTTCAGCAGGATGGTGGCCAGAGCTTCGCCTTCGATTTCGTCGGCGATGATGACCAGCTTGCGGCCGGCCTGGACGATCTGCTCCAGCAGGGGCAGCAGGTCCTGAATGTTGGAGATCTTCTTATCGGTGATGAGGATGAAGGCATCGTCGATGACGGCTTCCATCTTCTCGGTGTCGGTGACCATGTAGGGGGAGATATAGCCGCGGTCAAACTGCATGCCTTCCACGATGTCGCAACTCGTTTCAGCGGTCTTGGATTCTTCGACCGTGATAACGCCGTCTGCGCTGACTTTTTCCATGGCTTCTGCAATCAGAGCACCGACGGTCTCATCTGCGGAAGAAACGGTAGCAATACGGGCAATATCGGATGTGCTTGTAACGGGAGAGGAGATCTCCTTAAGTGCTGCAACAGCGGCGTCAACGGCTTTCTGAATGCCTTTTTTGACGACCATCGGATTTGCGCCTGCTGCCACGTTTCTCATGCCTTCACGCACAAGAGCCTGCGCAAGAAGGGTAGCGGTGGTGGTGCCGTCGCCTGCAACGTCGTTGGTCTTGGTAGCCACTTCTTTAACAAGCTGTGCGCCCATGTTTTCAAACGGATCTTCGAGCTCAATTTCTTTTGCGATGGTCACGCCGTCGTTGGTGATCAGCGGTGCGCCGTATTTTTTGTCAAGTACCACGTTTCTTCCTTTGGGGCCGAGGGTGATCTTAACGGTGTTGCTGAGTTTGTCAATACCGGCCTGAAGTGCCTTACGAGCGTCTTCGCCGAAAAGAATCTGTTTTGCCATATCAATAAGCCTCCTGATAATTATTCAACAATTGCAAGAATGTCATTCTGGCGTGCGACGGTGTATTCATCGGAACCGATTTTGACTTCCGTGCCGGAATATTTGCTCAAAATCACGCGGTCACCGACCTTGAGTTCCATAACGATCTCTTTGCCGTCCACAACGCCGCCGGGGCCGACAGCAACGACTTCTGCGATCTGCGGTTTTTCTTTTGCGGCTGCGGCAAGGATGATGCCGCCCTTACTGGTTTCTTCTGCTTCAACGAATTTGAGTACGACTCTGTCGCCAAGCGGTCTTAATGTCATTATCGTTTCCTCCCGATAAAAAGATTGTCGATTTTTGGTTAGCACTCTTGTCTTGCGAGTGCTAAAACTATTTTACAACATTTTTGCAAATAGTCAAGACCTTTTTCAAAAAAAGATGAAAATTTTTCCGCACACGGACGGGTTGAAGCCTGCAAAACAGAATAACTCCTCTTATTTTACAATGTTTTTACGGAAAAATGAAAAAATGGTCTTGACAAAGCGGCACTTTTCATATATAATTCTCATGCTGTGTGAACGCAGTGCAATATATGGTGGGTATAGCTCAGTTGGTTAGAGTGCCAGGTTGTGGCCCTGGAGGTCGTCGGTTCGAATCCGACTACCCACCCCAAAAAATGAAGGACTTCGAAAGAAGTCCTTCATTTTTTATCCATTGCGAAAGCAATGGTATATCATCAGCCGCAAGGCTGTATATCATCGCCGCAGGCGTATATCATCACACGAAGTGTGCATAAGCTTTCGCAATGATGATATACAAAACTTCGTTTTGATGATATACAAGGCTTACGCCTTGATGATATACAACTTCTTGCGAAGTTGATGATATACAATTGCTTACGGAATTGATGATATACAACGGTTTCACCGTTGATGATGTTGCACTTCGTGCAACAATATGGTATAATGTCACTTACATTTTGCACAGGAGGGCTTTTTATGCTGTCCGTTTTTACCTTTGCCGCCAATGCGGTATTGCCGATCGTACTTCTGATCTTGCTCGGTTTTATTTTGCGGCAATGCGGTTTTTTGGGTGAAAAGTTTTTTGCCGATGCCAACCGCCTGATGTTCAAGGTCGCGCTGCCCGTGATGCTGTTTTACAACATTTATAATATTGAAAGCATATCCGATATTCATTTGTCCACCGTCCTCTTTGCCGTGGGCGCCGTGACGGTGCTGTTTTTGTTGGGGCTTTTGTTTGCGGTCCTGTTTGTCAAGGACCGTCGGCAGAAAGGTGTCGTCATGCAGGCGACGTTCCGTTCCAATTCCGCCATTATCGGCTATCAGCTTGCCAATGCGCTCGGCGGTGCGGCAGGGCTGCAATGTATTTCGCTGTTGTCTGCATTTACCATTGCGCAGTTTAATATCTTTGCGGTGCTTGCGTTGAGTATTTTCAATGCACACGGGCATCCCGATTGGAAAAAGGTGCTCAAGGGCATTGTGACCAATCCGTTGATTATTGCCATTTTCGGTGGACTTCTCGTTCTCGGGATCCGCTTTTTTATACCGACGGATGCAAACGGTGAAAAGGTGTTTATGTTGCAGACAGCCTTTCCGTTTTTGTATACTGCCATGCAGCAGGTGGCAGGTATTGCTTCGCCGATCGCATTTCTTGTGTTGGGCGGACAGTTTTCTTTCAAAGCCATCCGCGGAATGTGGATGCAGATCGTCAGCGGCACGCTGTTGCGTGTGGTGATCGCGCCCGTTCTGACCATCGGTGCGGCTGTACTTTTGTCTGCTAAAACCTCGTATTTTGCATTCGGCGCACCCGAATATGCCGCTTTTGTGGCCTTGTTCGGCTCACCTGTTGCCGTTTCGAGTGCGGTCATGGCAAAGGAAATGCACAACGATGAACAGTTGGCGGGGCAGTTGGTCGTCTGGTCCAGTCTTTTATCTATTTTGACTATATTTGTAACTGTCTGTGTTTTGCGATTTGCAGGATTGTTGTAAGTGTCAGCATTTTCCCGTTGATTTATAAGGGATTTTGGTGTAATATATAATTGAAAACATATTTTTTAATCGGAGGAACCCGATGAGCAGAAGATCTTTGCTGATAACGGTCGCACTGTTTGCCGTCACCTTGCTGTCGGCAATTGTTGCAACGCGGTTTTTTGTTACATTGCCGGCTTATGAGGCACCGACGGATCCTGTCGTGACCGAACGGCCGACAGCGGCAATCGGAACCACATTGACACCCGAAGCCGAAGAAGCATCCAGATTGGTACAGGAAATGATCTATGAGCAGGCATCTCTTGCCGCCGAAGCGCACAAGGCGGAAATGGAACTGACGATGGATCAGGCGCAGGATGCCATTGCAGGACAGTTTGAAGATCGGGAAAGTCTTGCCAAATACGTCTCGGATGTCATCGGTGACGGGACGCTTACGTATGACGAACTGTTTCAGGGTACTTTGCTGGTCGGTGACTATACGGCGGCAACGGTGAGTATGTACGGTTTTTTGAATGCAGAGCATTGCATCGGTCAGACCGACGGGGATCTGGATTTCCTGAACGATCAGGTCTACATCATCTCCGCCCTTGCGCCGCAAACGCTCATTCTGCATTTCGGTATGTATGAGTTGGAAGAAGACATTTTGCAGATGCAGACGGGATTCATTGACCGCTATGCCGAGATCATCCGTCAGATCAAACGCATGACGCCCGGTACAAAGATCGTGGTCAGTTCCATTTTTCCCGTAACGAACGAAAAACAGAATTCCGATCAAAAATATGCAAACCGCATGATCTACAATGCCGCATTGCAGACCATGTGCACCGACAACGGCTGGCAGTTTTTGAATAACGATACCGTTGTTGCACAGCATGCCGATCTGTTCGGCAGCGGCGGCGTATATCTTTCGGGTGAATTTTATGAAGATTATTGGTTGCAACACATTTACGTGCAAAGCCGCAATATCAAGGCTGTTGCACAGCAGCAACCGATCGTTTTGCCGACACAGGCAGAATAAACAGATTTTTGAGGGATGTGTTGTTTATGACTGAATTGATCCCGATGCTCATAGCCGCATTTTTAACGGTATTATCCACCTTTCTGTTCGGGGGATTCCGCATCGGTTTTGTGTTTGCGGAAGACACTGTGCGAAAGCATATCCGCCGCAGTGCACCGTTTTGTCATGTGCTGTGGGGCCTGATCGCGCTGGATTCGGTTTTGTTGCTGATCGGTTGCGGATTGGAGAGCCACAAGCCCGACCTTTCCTTCGGCGGCTACGGAAACGGTTTTTGGTTGCTGTTTGCGTTTTCTCTGCTGTCGTTGGTGCTTTGCGCTTTGTTTATGGTCATCGGCGGACTGCGCACCTTGCGGCAATATATGCTCAGTGCTTTACAGATCGCACCTTATTTTGCACTCGTTTATGCCATTCTGATCTACGGATTTATCATGCCGATCATGCCGTTCGGCCTGCGCATTGTGCTCATTTTGGTGCCTGCCGTACTTGCGGGTGTATTTTTTGCCGTACGCTGTTTTGCGGCGGGAAATCTGCATTTTGAAGCCCGTCCGTGTGTTTTTATGGGACACAATGAATACACGGTCGTGTTTGCAACGTCCGTCCCTACGGTCGGTTGCCTTACATATAATTGCAACGGGGAAGAAAAAGTGATCTGGGATTCCCAATACGGCATCAAAAATGTCGGCAAACTGCACTCCGTGCGCGTTCCGAAAACGGAACTGGAAAACAACGCTTACACCGTTCGTGCACGCAGAGCCATTGAACCGTTGCCCTACGGTGGACTTTTGGGTAAAAAAGAGATCGCGTCTTCGGTCGATCATTTCACATCCCGTTGCGAATTTGACGTGAAACTGCTCACACTTGCCGATCTGCACGGTGCACACCTGCAGTGGAACACATTGCCCTCGTCCTGCAGTGCATTGCTGATTTTGGGTGACGTTGCAGAATCCATCGACAGCGAAACGGCATTCATCCGTGATCTGCTGACTCCCTGCTTTGAGATTCTGCACGGCAGACGTCCCGTTATTTTTGTGCGCGGCAACCATGATTACAGAGGATTTAAATTGCCGCAACTGTACAGCCGATTCGGCATCCGCCATTTCAATTACCGTTTTTCGCTGGGCGGCGTACATTTTACGGTGCTCGACAGCGGTGAGGATAAACCCGATGAACACAGTGAATATGCAGGCTATCTCGATTGCGAAAGCTATTGCAAATCGCAGTTGAATTGGTTGGAAAGACAGCCCGTGCAACACGGAATGTGCATCGCACTTTCCCATATGCCGACCATATTTTGCAATCGGGAGGACAGCTCGCGTGCGGCTGAACTTCTGCGTCAACACGGTGTGCGCCTGCTTATATCCGGTCACATACATCAAACCGTTTTTACCGATGCGCAGGAAGACCGTTTTATGCCCATTCACACCTTTGCCGCAGGTGCCGCAAGCGGTGAAACGCCGACCTATTCCGTCATTTCATTTTCAGGCAGTATGGCGGAAATGAAAACCTTTGATTTCAAAACCCATGAAGAACTGTTTTCCAAAGAATTGATTTTGTATACGGATTAAGGATAGATTATGAACAGTGTGCAACGTGTGCGCAATGCAATAATGGGGAAACCGATCGACCGACAGCCGATCTACGGTTGGGTGTCCGAAAATCTCAGTGAAGAGATCACCGCGCAGTTCGGTTCGGTGGCGGCTTTTGAAGATCACTACGCGTTTGATGTTGCCCACATTTTCGGCGGTCCGTGGTCATTCAGCGGTGAAAAATTTGACCGTATCCGCAGTGAAAACGAAGAACTGACACCCGATGTTTTACTGGAATATGATTTATTTGCAGACGTAGATGACATTGCGGCGTATTCGAATGTTGCCGCATCCTTAAAACATCACAAACAAAGAGATCGGTTTTGTTATATGCAGACGCCCGGTTTTTTTGAGCACTTCAACACGGTGTTCGGTATACAGGAGCATTTGATGTATCTGGCACTGTACCCGGAAGAACTCAAAGAACTGTACCGCCGTCAGGCAGAATGGACGTTGCGTTTTGCCGATCACTGCATGGAATTGGGTGTGGATATGATCCACCTTTCCGATGACTGGGGATCGCAAAGGGATATGCTGTTCAGCCCGAAAACGTGGTGGGAACTGATTTATCCAAACATGAAGACCGTGGTCGATCACGTGCACAAACGCGGCAGACCGGTCAGCCTGCATTCGGACGGCTGCATTGCAAAAGTGACGGACGGTATCGTGCAACTGGGAATCGACGTGTTGCACCCGTGGCAGGAAAACGCAAATATGCCGCTGTCGCTTTATCTTGAGCATTATGCCGACCGATTCGCACTGCTCGGCGGCATTTGCGTGCAATCCGCACTCGGCATTCTGCCGCAGGATGAACTGGAACAGGAGATCCGCCGTGTGTTCGGATTGCTGAAAAATAAGCGTTGGATCTGCTGTACATCGCATTTCGTGCAGAAGCACTGCACGATGGAAGATCTGACATTTGCTTACGATCTGATCTATAAACTGGCAAGAGAATAATCATTAAAAGACAAAATACAAAACGCTGAACGAGCGTAACAACAGTTGTTGCGGTCGTTCAGCGTTTTACTTTTAGAGGGCAGCGTTCATAATTCTTAAGTTATTACAATCCGGAGATCTTTTTATTCTTCGGGTTTGCGGTATATATACAATGTAAAGGAGATCTCCGTGTCCAGTTGCGGTGTCTGCTCCAATCGGCGGATGCCTTCGCTCGGGGTGTGATAAAAGTATGGTGTCATTTTGAACATGGCAAATATATCTTCGCTGTTGTCCAAGTGTATTTTGCTTTCGGCGTGCCGTTTTTCAATGAATGCGAGTTCTGTTTTCGGCGGTTTTTCATCGTTCTTGTACGGTGCATCATACAAGATTTCTTTCATCTGCCAAAGGTGGTTTTCGCCTGCCACGGCACTCACAAGGATGCCGCCGGGCTTGAGAACGCGCAGAAATTCGGTTTCGTCAAACGGAGCAAACAGGTGAAAAGCGAAGTCGATGCTGTTGTCGGGCAGGGGAATGTGAAACAGGTTTGCGACCGCATAGGCATTTCCGCTTTTGCGTTTGGCGGCAAGGCGGATCATTTCCTTGGAGAGGTCAAAGCCGATGATCTCTGCCTGCGGATGTCTCTGTTTCAATGTGTCTGAATAATACCCCTCACCGCAACAAATGTCAAGAATCACGGATTCTTCAGCGCAGTGATCCGTAAACACGGCATCTACCGCATTCAAAAGGGTGTCAAAGCAGCCTTTGCTCAAAAATGCACGGCGGCAGAGAGCCATGTCTTTGTTGTCGCCTGTTTCACTTCCCTTTTTGCGGTTGCCCGTCAGCAGATTGAGGTACCCCTCTTTTGCAAAATCAAAACAGTGACCGTTCGTACAGCGCACGCTGTTGCCGCTTTGCGAAAACGCGGCAGAACAAACGGGACAGATCCATTTCATAAAACTTGCTCCTTTTTTATTGCTCAAAAACCCCGTTGTTTCCGTATGGATCGGGAACCGACGGGGTTTTTCGTGGTTTTATTTCAATTTGCCGGTCAGACCTGCGCGTTCTTTTACGTAATACTTGTAGAACTTTACACCGTCTGCAATGGCGGCTGTGCCGATGTTTTCGTTGGCGGCGTGCATGGCGGCCAACTGCTGATTGCTCATGCGTACCGGGCAGAAGCGAAGCACGTTTTTGCAAATGGCTTCGTACTTGCGGCTGTCGGTGCCGCCGGTCATGTAGTAGGGAAGCACCACGCAATCGGGATAGGCTTTGTTCAGGCATTTCTTGAGGAACTGATATTCCTTGCCGTTGACATCGGTGATGTGGGATGCGCTGTGTCCGGGCGGTGTTTCCACGATCAGGTTGTGTTTCTTTGCATATTTGCGGATGACGTCAATGGATTCCTCGCGGTTCTGATGAACGGCGGGACGCAGGTTGCACACCACATACGCTTCATCGGGCAATACGTTGGGTGCGGAAGAACCGCCCGACATGGTGAATGCACAGGTGGTGGACAGGAAAGCCTCACCGAATTTGGATACTTTGGGCAGAATGAGCATCAACAGGGGCTTGAACAGCCACAGATTGCCCATGACCATGCGCATCGGGAAGGTCATGTACGGAGCCGCTTCCTCGAACATACCCGAAACGACGGGGATCATGTGTTTTTTGAAGGGCTTTTTCTTTTCCACTTCCGTCACAAAACGGGAAAGACGGACGATGGGCGTGTTTGCGGGCGGTGTGGAAGAATGGCCGCCGTCGCCCTGGGCAATGACTTTGACGTGGGTGGTTCCTTTTTCAACCAGACCGATGGTGGCACACGGTGCGCTCAATCCCGGCAACTGATTGGTAACGATGGCACCGCCTTCATCCATAACAGCGGCAAGTCGCACGCCTTTTTCTTTTAAGTAAGCAACCGTTGCATCTGCACCGTGACCGCCGAGTTCTTCGTCCACGGAACTGGCAAGATAGACGTCGCATTCGGGTTCAAAGCCTTCGGCCAGCAGTTCTTCAATGGCTGAAAACTCGCACATGACCGTGCATTTGCAGTCCATGGAACCTCTGCCGTGCACGCAACCGTCTTTGATCTCACCCGAAAACGGATCGTATTTCCATTCGGTTTCTTCCGCAGGTACAACGTCCTGATGCCCCATGAGAAGGATGCCGAGTTTGTTCGGGTCTTTGCCCGGCCAACGAAGC
This sequence comes from Clostridia bacterium, assembly GCA_017396895.1. Classification (GTDB taxonomy): domain Bacteria; phylum Bacillota; class Clostridia; order Oscillospirales; family Acutalibacteraceae; genus RUG806. The sequence goes on along the minus strand of JAFQKN010000121.1, from coordinate 13,835 downwards.
AACATACTGCCGTCAATGTCAACGTATTCCAACTTGGAGAACACAAGCGGATACTGTTCACGCATGATCTGCTGCATTTTGCGGAACTGTGTCAGGTCGCGTTCGTCACCCTGTTTTGCGGTGATCGTGGGAACCTTGACCATTTCGGAAAGACGCTGTGCATACAGCATTTCTTCTTCATCGGTAAAGGAGATCGCAGGTTTTCTGCGGATGATCTTTTTCTTCATTTTGGCGGCACGGACGGCGGCAATAATCAGCAGAATCACAAAAACCGCAAGTGCCGCAAGAATGATCCATTTCATTTTTCAAAACATCCTTTCAGATATGATTTACAGATACATGGCGTTCAGCCGACGGGTGATCTCAATTTCGCCGTCGGGATGAACGGTGGTGACGGTAACACCGTTGAGCAGGTCTTTTTCGGCACAGGGAATGCCGTTGTAGCCGTCCAAGGTGTATGTGGAATAACCGCCCGGTTGGTTGTATACAAGGTACACACCGTCGTATTTTGCGCAGAAATCATTGACGTGATCGTGTCCGCAGAACACCGCCTGCGTACTGCCCAACTCCTTGATTGCGGCAAACATACCGCTGTTGTAAGGTGAACAGCCGATGCTTTCGTGTTGACTTCCGTACAAGATCTCCGCTTTGCCCGAGGGCACAAAAGTCTTGTTTTCCGCTTCGTCAAACACTTCTTTGTATTCGGGCAAGGGGATATGGTAATACTGCATGGATTTGGTTTTGCCGTACTGTTGTTCGGTCACGCGCACGTGGTTTTTGTACCATTCGATCTGACAGGGTTTGAGGAAGTCATAGCCGTTCATGTCGGCGGGCAGGCCGTTGCGTTTGCGGCTGACCTCATCAATATCGCGTCCCGAATCAAAGAAATACAGGCTTTGCGAAAGAGAGTCAAGTGATTGCATGATGTGCACGGCAAAGTTGCCGTAGCCGAACAATCCGTCATAACCGAACCGATTCAGACAGTGCGGACGGCTCATCAGATTATCATATAAAAAGTGCTTGAAATTGCCTTTTGCTTCTCTTGCTTCGTGGTTGCCGAACACATATACCCAGTACACGCCGAGCATTTCCATCATTTCGGCAAACTGCGCGGCATCCATGTGCTGATGGTCGGTTTGCACGATGTCGCCGGTAAACACCACAAGATCGGGTTTTACTTCCGAAATCTGTCGGCACACAAGGTCCAGTGCTTTGCGGTTTTGTTCGGGGGTGTTGCCCTCCAAATGCAGGTCGGTGGTGGCAAGGATCACGAAATCACTCTTGCTGAAACTGCCGTCCGCGTTGAATTTTGCAATGTACACCGCATCGTCCTGCGATTTTACGATGCGCACATCCGTTCCGACAAATCGGTTTTCGACAACCTGCAAAAACATTGATCTTGAAAGTTTGCCTTTGCTTGCTTTGTAAACGGCTTTGCGCACGGGCAAAGATGCTTCAATGCCGATCCTGCGTGCGCAGTCAAAAAAACGGGTCATGGCAGAACCCCTTTCATCCGTACATAATTCTACTTATACAGAATACCACCTCAAAGCCGTCGGTGCAAGTCTTATTTTTAAATAAATATCCGAAATTTATCACATTCGCGCCCTTTGTTGACAATTACTTGAAATAATTGTATTATTATTTCGGTATCACTTAACATGAAAGGATCAAAAAATATGCAGGAATCAAACCGCCAACAGGAATTGGGCAGACTTTTGTTGCAAAAATCACCCGATGAGTTGGAAAGTCTTATACATCAATCAGCAGTGTTGATGACCTATTACCGCTGTGCGGTATTGGAGATCGAAACAAAATTCAAGGTACTCGATGCGCAGTTTTCGCTTTCGCACGAGCGCAATCCCATTGAGTCCATTCATACACGCATTAAATCCCCCGAAAGCATACGCGAAAAACTCAATCGCAAGCATCTGCCCATGACCGTAGAAGCCATTGAGGATAACATCAATGACATCGGCGGTGTTCGTGTTATATGCAGTTTTCTGGACGATATCTATATGCTCAGCGATTGTCTGTTGCAGCAGGACGATGTGCGTTTGATCGCCAAAAAAGATTATATCAAGAATCCGAAACCCAACGGCTACAGAAGTCTGCACCTGATCGTGGAAATCCCTATTTTCCTGTACAATGAAAAGCGTATGGTCAGGGTGGAAGTGCAGTTGCGCACCATCGCCATGCAGTCCTGGGCCAATTTGGAACATCGTTTGCGCTACAAAAAGAATCTTTCGCCCGAAGTGTTGGCTCAAACCGAGGATACTCTGCTTGCGTGTGCGGTCATGAGCAATCAGCTCGATGAACAGATGCAGAGCATTCGGCGCATTATAGAGGACGATTCGCAATAAAATGATACGGTCGGCATGAAAGGAGATGCGCGTGTGAGCGAAAAGGAAAACGGAAATGTCCGCCTGTTCTGGGTGGAACAGATGCTTCGCATTGCCATGCCTGTACTGACGGCTTTGCAGGAGGATGCTTTGCAGGTCAGAATGCCCGTGTATGCGGCACAGGGCGTCAGTGACCGCAGAGAATGCACGTATCTTGAAGCATTCGGTCGCACACTGCTGGGGCTTGCGCCGTGGCTTGCGTGTGAAGGCTGTGATGCGCACGAAGAAGCCTTGCGTGTGCAGTGCGCGCAGGTGTGCAGACAGGCCATGCGCAATGCTGTCACACCGGGAAGTGCCGATTGCATGAATTTCAATAAAGGGATGCAGCCTTTGGTGGACGCCGCCTTTCTGGCACAGGCCATTCTGCGTGCACCGCAGGAATTGTATGAAAAACTGGATGCACAAACAAAGATGCATCTTGTTGAACGGATGCGTTCCACACGGTGCATCACGCCCTGTGAAAACAACTGGTTGCTGTTTTCGGCTATGGTTGAGCTGTTTTTGCGTTTTGCGGGGGCTGAGTGGGAGCCCGAACGGGTGGAATATGCCGTAACGAAGCACCTTTCATGGTACAAGGGCGACGGTGCTTACGGCGACGGTGCATGGTTTCATTTTGATTATTACAACAGCCTTGTCATTCACCCGATGCTGTGCGACTGCGTACGTTTTGCAGGGGATGATCTGCCTGTGCTGCGCCAAAACCGCGAAGCGATCCTGCAAAGAGCCTGCCGCTGTGCCGGTGTGCTTGAGCAACTCATCGGTGCCGACGGCAGTTATCCCGTGGTCGGACGCTCAAGCTGTTACCGCTTCGGTGTGTTTCATGCCCTTGCGCAAGCGGCAACACAGCAGAATCTGCCCGACGGCTGTGCACCTGCGCAGGTGCGCTGTGCGTTGAGTGCCGTGTTGAAAAAAATGCTGTCTTATGAGGATATGTTCGATGAAAACGGCTGGCTGACGATCGGTGTCTGCGGCAAACAGCCGCATATGGGGGAAGGCTATATTTCCACCGGCAGTCTGTATCTGTGCACTGCCCTTTTCATGCCGCTGGGGCTTTCGCCCGATGCGCCGTTCTGGGCCGACGCCGATCGCCCATGGACGGCCAAAAAGATCTGGTCGGGAGAGGACACCTTTGCCGATCATGCCATGCAGGAATCATTTTGATTTTTTGGGAGGAAATAAAATGGAAATCGGATTTTCGGTCAATGAAACCGTAAAACAGCGTATCAGTGTGCGCACGTATGCAGATACACCCGTGCCGCAGGCGGTCAGGGAGCAGATCCTGCAATATGCCCGCGGCATCGAAAACCCCTTCGGTGCGGATGTGCAGGTGCAGTTTATTGAAAAGGAAACCGCGGCCAACGGTGAAAAATTAGGCACTTACGGTTTTATTAAAGGAGCGCGGTTGTTTATGGGCGTGACGGTCAAAGACACCGACAAAGCCGCCGAATCGGTCGGCTACGTGTTTGAACAGCTTGTGCTGTATATGACCTCGTTGGGACTCGGTACGTGCTGGTTGGGCGGCACGTTCAACAAAAGTGCCTTTGCCGAAGTCATGTGTATTCCCGAGGGACATCTGTTCAGCATTCTTTCGCCCGTGGGCTATCCCGCGAAACAGAGATTGACCGAAAAGGTGTTTCGGACATCGTTGAAAGCCGATGCAAGAAAACCGTCCGATCAGCTTTTCTTTACGGACAGTTTCAAAACGCCGTTGCAGTTGCAATCGGTCGGTGATTATGCGCAGGCACTCGAAAACTTACGCCTTGCGCCGTCTGCGCGCAATATCCAGCCGTGGCGCGTGGTGGTTGAAAAGAATGTGTTTCACTTTTTCAAAAAAGGCAATATGCAGTTTATGCAGAAGGTGGATCTGGGCATCGGCATCAATCATTTTTGCCTGACCGCACACGAAAGCGGCCTGCACGGAAAACTCGAAAACAGGGATGTTTCGCACATTGCCCTGCAAAATGATATGACCTATATTACTTCCTGGGTGGCTGAGCCGTATGTATAAACAATACATTGAAACCCTGAAACTGCCGACCGATGAGCAGGAGTTTGCGTTTATTTTAGGACAAAAACGCACGTGTTACAATAACATTTACCCATACAAACTCTTTCCCGAAAAGGGCTTGCAACGCATTGATTTTGCACCTGTCACCGTTTTTTACGGTGGGAACGGTTCGGGCAAGACCACGCTTTTGAACGTGCTTGCCGAAAAAACAGGTGTACAGCGCAATGCCCCTTTCAACGGCAGTGCCTTTTTTGCGGATTTTGTGGAATCCTGTCGCCTGCAGGCGAAGTTTATTCCGCGCAACAGCCGCATCATGACCAGTGATGATGTGTTTGATTATGTGTTGCATATCCGTTATCTCAACGACGGCATTGACGACCGCCGTGATGCACTGCTGGAGGAATTTGTCGAACGCAAATACTCCGATCGCAGATTGCAATCCATGGCCGATTACGAGGATTGGAAAGAGAGTTTTGATGCCAAGACCAAAACGCAGTCGCGCTTTGTCAATGAGAGGCTTCGCCGCAACGTCAATATGTTTTCCAACGGGGAGAATGCCATGAAGTATTTTGTGGATAACATCACGGAAAACGCGTTGTATCTGTTGGATGAACCCGAAAACAGCCTGTCGATTGCGTTTCAGATGGATCTTTGCACATTTTTGTCGGATTCGGCGCGGCATTTCGGCTGTCAGTTTGTCATTGCTACGCATTCGCCCGTGCTGTTGAGCATGAAAGATGCGCGCATTTATGATCTGGACAGCAATCCCGTGCAGACCAAAAAATGGACGGAACTCGAAAATGTCCGCCGTTATTTTGAATTTTTTGAAAGCCACAGGGATGAATTTATTGAATAAAAAAAGATACACACAACGCTCAAACGCTGTGTGTATTTTTTTCATATTATCCAAAACTCTTTGCCCAGTTGACGAGCGAGTTGTGCCAGACGTTATCTGCAATGTCCTTGTACATCCGTTCGGTGACGTGGCCGTTTTTTTTCATTTTTTCAAATATCACCTGTTGCAGCTGCTCCACCGTCATGTCCTCATACGCAAGCCCGTCGGGAACATGATCGCAGAAATCGGGGGTGGAATCGTCGGTATCCGATTTCGGTTTTGCAGGCGCGGTCTGCGGTGCCTGTACGGGTTTGGGTGCTTCTTTCTGCGGTGTCTGCACGGCTTTCGGTGCCTGTGTTTTCGGCAGTTGCACGGTCTGCGGTGCAACGGGTTCTTTTTTCGGCTCTGTCGGCTGTATCTGCGGCAGGGGAGAGGTTTTGATCTCGGTTTGTGCGCAGACAAAAATATCACCGCTGTCGGCAGGCAATGTGACGGTCAGACAGCCGTTTTGTGTGTTCAATGACGAGCCGCTGAGCAGGCCCTTGAACATACCGTTCATGTTGCGGATACAAAGCGTGGCAGGTGCATCGTCATTGTTCACGCAAACGAGCACGCTTTGACCGTCAAGATTCCTTGTGAATGCGTACTGACGGTTGGTGAGCAACACTTCCTTGTAGTCACCGTAGGAAAGCGCAGGCAGACTTTTGCGCACTTCACCCAGACGGCTGATGATCTGCACAAAGGTCTTTTTCTGCGTGTCGTTGCGCAAAACATCCAGTGACAGACAAGGACGAAGTGAATCATCCGAATGCCGTTCTTTTTTGCCCTCAATGCCGAATTCTGAACCGTAGTAAAGCGAAGGGACGCCGGGTAAGGTGTACATCAGAATATGGGCAGGCAGAAAATGCGCTTTGTTGTTGAGTGCGGTGTAAATGCGCTCGACATCGTGGTTGTCGGTGAAGTTATAAAGCTGCATGGGTTGTCCGTTGGCGGTCATTTCATACAGACGCTTGACGGTGTGGGCAATTTCAAAATAATTGTGATCGTTGTGGCCCGAATACAGTGCCTTGTGCAGGTGGTAGTTTGTTACCGAGTGCAGTGTGTCGGCATTTGCCCAACGGTTGTAGTCGCCGTGGATGACCTCGCCCATCAGCCAGAAATCGGGTTTTACTTCATTGGCGGTACGGCGCAGTGCTTTCATGAAATCAAAGTCAAGCACATCCGCCGCATCCAGACGCAGACCGTCAATGTCGAATTCCGACACCCAGAAACGAACCGTGTCGCAGTGGTAACTGATAACGGCGGGATTTTTTTGGTTGAGTTTTGCAAGCAGGTTGTAGCCGCACCAATTGGCATAGGAAAAACCGTCGTTGTATTCCGTGTTGCCCCAAAAGTTTACATTGCAGTACCAATCTTTGTAAGCGGAATTTTCACGGTTTTGCTGTATGTCTTTGAACGCAAAGAAATCACGTCCCGTGTGATTGAACACCGCATCTAAGATCACGCGCAATCCGTTTTCGTGACACAAACGGACGAATTCTTTGAGGTCATCATTGTCGCCCAGACGGCGGTCCACGGTTCTGTAGTCGGTGGTCTCATAGCCGTGACCGACCGATTCAAACAGCGGTCCTATGTAGATTGCCGTGCATCCGAGATCTTTGATATGGGGGATCCATGCAAAAAGTTCCCGCAGGCGGTGTGTGGGTTCACCGTAATCATTCTGCTTCGGTGCTCCCGCCAATCCGAGGGGGTAGATATGATAAAAAACAGCTTCGTTGTACCATGCGTGGGGAAGTGCCATAATGTACTCCTTGTAACTCTTTTTTATCTATTATATGTGAAAAACAAACAAAATGCAACAGTCCCTTATTTGTATGAAATGAGATATTCCACGATGGTCAGGCAATCCTCATCTTCATTGTAAAAGGCATTGAGGAATTTGTATGACCCTCTTTTTTCAGGTAATGTGTTGAAAGAGTTTTCATCCATATTATAAATGACGGCACAATCGAAGTCTTCGGAATCGCCCAATGATGATGTAATGCTGCTGAGGTCGCTCGGGATGCTATGGATCCATTTCTTGCTTTTTGCAATGCCTGATTCCAATTGTTTGGCGGCTTGTTCATCAAAACGGACGGTGGTTGTATAATAGATATATCCTCTTGAAACGGTTTGTTTCTTTTCCGTCCAATCGGTTGTTTCAATGTTTTTTGCTTCGGGAATCGCCATGCCGATATATTGCTCAAGTGCAAGAACCGGTGCATCGCTGTCATCAGAAGTATCAGTGCCGATGAAAGCCAAACAGCCGTACATACAAAGGATCACTGCCATGATGCAGCCGATGACAATATTCTTTTTATAGTTGTAGTATTTCATTTTCTTTAGAATAAAACCGAAAATGATGCTTGCAAGAGATATGGGCAGGGGGATGAAAAACAACCGCATTTTTTCAAAAACACTGTGTATATCGTGCACATCGGGTACAGATTGATTCACCAAAAGCATAGCAAGGTAAACGGAAAAAAAGGATGCGATAAAGAGAATTACAGATGTAATCGTCCATGCATCTGCTTTTTTGACGGTTTTGGTTTTTGTCGGATTTGATTTGGCAAGAAAGCTGCAAAATGATTTTTCGGGCAACAGTCTTTTCGGGATGTCAAAGCGGATGTCGGATCTGATCAGAGAAAAGAAATGCTCGGAATCTTCTATCTTTTCAATGTCCTCAAAATAGATTTTGTAAAAGGAAGTTGTTTCATTGTTTTTTTCTATTGAAGCGGTAAAGTAATTATAGAATGTATTGTATTCATATACATTACTTTGTGACTGTGAGAAATGCCGGTTGTATAAGTTTATATTTTTCTTCAATGTGCGGACAGCGGCAATTGTGTACACGATCAGTATAAAGACAATAAGCGGAACGGCATCCTTGAGGTCATGCTGTGTCACGAGGGTGCCCTTTGTCGAAGTGACAGTGCCGTTGTATGCAAGCAGGAGCATTACCGTGAGAAAAACAAACGGTATCAGCAGAGTACGCACGAGTGCGGTGAGCCATACTTTGTAACGGATCTTATTGTCATCTTCCGTGAGGGAGAAACGATAGGTTTCAACGGGCTGCGGTTTTTCCCCGACAGGTGTATCGGGTTCACAGCCGAGCAGTGCATCCACGGAAACACCGAAAATTTCTTTCAGGCGTACAAAATTGTCAACCGTGGGAACGGTCTGACCGTTTTCCCAGAGGCTTATGGTCTGTCGGCTTAAATTCAACTGCTGACCGAGATCTTCCTGCGAAAGCCCCAGTCGTTTTCTGTGATACTGAATGGTTTCACCGATGCTCATAGTATACCCTCCTTTATATGTGCGTCTGTTCTCAAAAACGGCGGTCATTTGTATTGTATACTGCAATTTCAGTATAGCAGATTGCCTTCAAAACAGCAAGCACGGATTGCTTGATTCTGTCAAGCAACGCTTGCGTTGAACAGGAAACGAATTTTCTGTATAAAATTTTATAAAGCAGATCATCGACTTTTGTAAATTACACTTGCTTTTTTTTGTCAGTATGGTAAAATAAATAAGAAGTATTTATATTCAGGGAGGGGCTTTATGAAAGTCAATGAAATGCTGCACAAACTGTTCGGCACCACACCGGGCAAAGGTGTGCAGCCCAAAGAAGCCATTGCTTACAGCGTGACCGGTATCGGTCAGAACTTTATTTGTACCATCGTCGGTTCGTATCTGACCATTTTTATGACCGATGCATTGCTGTTCGGTGCAAAAGGTGTTACCGTCGGTGCCATGGAAGGTGCCATTGCGGTTGCCATTTTGATGCTTGCCACCCGCGTGTTTGATGCATTCAACGATCCCATCATGGGCAGTATCGTGGACAAAACGAGAACCAAATGGGGCAAATGCCGCCCGTATCTGAAATGGATGGCGATCCCGATCGGCATTGTTACCGTTCTTTGTTTCCTTCCCGTTTTTGAAGCAAAGGCAATGTGGACGTTTGTTACCCTTGCCGTTATTTACGTGATCTGGTCCGTAGTCTACACGGTTGCGGACGTTCCCTACTGGGGCCTTTCCACCTGCCTTACCAATGATACCACCGTTCGCGGCAACATCCTCACCGTTGCCCGTATGGCCTGCACGGTCGGTGCCGGTATCGTCACCATCGGCGTGCCCATCATTACCGATGCCGTGACCGCAAAATACAAATATACCGATTCTGCCGAACACATTGCCATGATCATGAGCGACTACGGCGTGGATGCCGAGGCCGCAGTGGGTTATGTCGGCACGGTCATGAAAAACATGGTCGAAGCCAATGCAAACACCCTCAAATGGATCTATTTCATCTGTGCGGTCGTGTTTGTTGTGATTGCACTGCCCATGTTCTTCTACGGTTTCAAAAATACGCAGGAACGCTATACCGCCGAAGGCGAAGCACCTTCCTTCGGTCACAACCTCAAACTCCTGTTCAAGAACAAGGAACTGCTTCTCATCGTTCTGTCCGGTGTGCTGGGCGGTGCAAGAATGGTTTATTCTTATACGGGCGGTCTGTATTTTGCAAAATACGTTCTGCAGAACGAAGGCCTTTACGGTATCATCACCTTGCTTGTGGTGCCCGGCGGTCTGGTCGCCTCCTTGCTCGTTCCTCTGCTTACCAAGAAATTCACCAAGAAATATACCTATATTTTCGTGCACGTATTCGGCGGCGTTGTGATGGCTGTGATGTATTTTGTCGGCTATGACAAGCCCTGGAAACTCATCGTTGCTGCCATCGGCCTTGTGCTTCTCGGCATTCCGCAGGGTGTCAACAACATCATGACCTATGCCATGATCGGTGATACGGTTGACTATCTTGAATGGAAAACCGGCGAACGCGGCGAAGGCATCTGCTTTGCTATGCAGACGCTCATCAACAAGATCGGTATGGCTGTCGGCGCATTCATCGGTGTTATGGCCGTTTCCATCGCAGGCATCGACACCGAAACGGGTGCCATTGCCGCAGGCGGTGCGGACAGACTCTGGAACGTGCTCATTCTGTCGGGCGTGATCAGTATGTTCGCCTGTGTCGTTCCCATGCTGTTCTACACGCTGACCGAAAAACGCCAGCGTGAAATGGTGGCTGAGATCGAAGCCAGAAAAGCAGGCAAATAATAAGACCGAGAATAAAGACCATCCATGTTATTATCATGGGTGGTCTTATTTAATGATATATCCGCAAAAGCGGATATGATATATCAAAGATATGATGAATGATATATTTGCCAAGGCAAATATGAAGGGCCGCTACGCTCCGATTGATGGAATGTCACATAAAGCGAAGCGGAATCGCGATAGTTTTTCTATGCTTTTTTGGTTTTGTCAGTTTTTTCTGCCAAACGGATAACGGTTTTCCCTTTTTTTCGTGCTATTGTTTCAAACTTGTATGCACCGCCGATGTTTCTTGATACATATGTAATAATGATGTCCGATCGCTCTATCATCCAGCGGTTTCGTTTGTCAATTGCAAAACGCGGAGGAACTGTCACCAATGCTTCCGGGAATATGGTGTCACTGAAATCCTGCAGACTTGTTTCCGATATTATTTTGTCCGGTCTGTAGGCCAAAACAACAAAGTAGCGAATTGGATACAATGACTGCAGTTGCTTCAATGTCGAACGAACTATGCGATCAAAACTGCCTTGATTTCCCACGTAAAAAGTGTCTGCTCCTTTGTTTTCTATGCAATCCACCAAAACTGAATATAAGACTTCTCTTATATTTTCGGGTGTATCTTTATGTCCGAAAAATGTGCAGGTCATGTGATCACTCCAAATTATAAAATAGTATACTTAAATTGAGTATACTTGTCACATTATACATAAAAATAATCTTAAAATCTACTTATATTAAGATTTTTTTGGTGATGACATGAGAAACAAAGAAAATAAACATTTCGGCATTGAAGTGCCGCCCGAACTGCACGGCAAGTTGCATTATATCGCAAAGTATGAGGGGCGATCGGCAAACGGACAGATATTGTACCTTGTGCGGCAGTGCATCCGTGCTTTTGAGGAAGAACACGGGGAGATCATACTATCGGATAAAGAATAAAACGATCGGTCTGTCAAACGGCAGACCGATCGTTTTTCTCTCCACGGAGAATTATAAATACTGTATCTGTCATGCATCTGCGCTCCCATTCCGAAATTTACGGAGCGAAGCGGAAAAGCGACAGCATCCGACATATTTGTGTAACAAATATATCATACACGAAGTGTATATCATGCGCACCCGCAGGTGCGTATATCATTTTATTGATACGCACCTCTTGCCCACAAGATCCATTTGGAGCGATCGCGCGGATCTACGCCGCGTCGGGGTGAGATGTGTTCCAAGCCGTCCCTGCATTCGCGGTAACCGTAAAAGGATTGGTTGAGCACCGCTTTGCCCGAAGTGAGCACGGCAATTTTGGACGGGAAGTCCATGCCCGTTGCAACGGGGATAATTGCTTCGATCTCAGCCGATTGCAAGTGCATGACGGGGCTGTCGCATTCGCCCCCGGTTTTGATGATCTCACTCATGATCTTGCCCGAAAACTCTGCAGGTGCATGAATGCGCACTTGCAGAAGCGGTTCCAAAAGCGTGGAGCCGACCGTTTGCAAGGTGTTCATGAATGCCATGGGCGTGCACACGAAAAAGTCAAGCGGATGGGTGTGGATGAGGTGGTGTTCACCGCCGACAAGTGTGCATTTGAAGTCCGTGACCTCCCAACCGTATAAGCCCTGCGGAAGGCAGGTGTTGTTGAAAGAAGTGCGGATATGTGCCTGATAGCGGTATTGGCATTGGTCAAAGGGGAGTTTGCCGTGGTAAGATACACCGTAGCCTCGCGGCATCGGTTCAAAATGAAAATCGACGCAGGCCCAACAGGGTTTGGGCATGGTATATCGCGCACCGCCCGTGCCTGATGCGGACGGTGTTTCTTTGTATATGACCGTCGGCGGTGAAAACGAAGCCTGTATTCCGTAGCGTTCTTTGAGTAGGATATCGAGCACTTCGAGTTGTATTTTTCCCGTTGTGTTGACGGTGATCTCCGTGAGTCCTTTTTCCCATTTTGCATCTAAATACGGTTCTTCGTCCGATAACTGTGCCAACGCCGCCGCCAAAGACGGCAGTTTTTGTGCGTCACCGTCTGCAGGGGTCACCTTGACACGCAGGAACGGATGCACCAGTTTTGTGCCTTCATAAGTTGCAAGGGAACCGATGTACTGGCCTGTTTTTGCACTCGACAGCCCCGTGACAGCCGCAATGTTGCCGCCGCATAATTTCCCGCTGTCGAGGGGCTTAATGCCGCTGAACGTTTTGATCTGCGCAATTTTTTCTTTGGCTGGCGGTTGCGTTTCGGCTTCCACGGCGGTGTTTTCGGTGTCCTGTCGGTTGCTGATTGCAGTTTCGTTTGTCAGCAAAGTCACTTCTTCACGGTTTTCGATCTCACCGCCGAACAAGCGGATGTAAGCGGTTTTTCCGTGTGTTTTGTCATGCTCGATCTTGAATATGATGCCGCACAGATCTTCGGTTTTTCTGCGTGTGCAATCGGGCATCAAGTCTGCAAATGCCGTTGCCGCATCAAGTACACCGACCGCAAATTTTGCACTGCCGCACAAAACGGGGACGAGTTTGCACGCGGAGATCTGCTGACGGACAAGTGCTTTTGCGCGGGAAAAGGGAAGTGTGCGGTCTTCCAAAAAGGCTTCTTCCGCTTCTTCGCAAAGGTCGGCAAGCACCTGTGTGGCTTGTTCGGAAAACTCCTGCTCCGAACAAGAAGCAACGGCGGCCTGCGGTGTTTCGGCGTTCTGTACCGTGCTCATGGGCAGAAAACTGCGTTGGGAAACACTTTTCAGTTCCTGCAAAACCGTTTGAATATCGGCGCCCGTGCGGTCGATCTTGTTGATGAACACGGCATAAGGCAGGTGTGCATCGTCCAGGCACCGCAGTATGTTTTCCGTATGCGCACGCACGCCTTCCACGGCAGAAACGATCACCACTGCATAGTCCAGTGCATACAAGGCGCGCTCGGCTTCCCCTGCAAAGTCCACGTGACCGGGGGTGTCGATGATGTTGAACGTAACGCCCTTATGTTCTGTTGCGGCAGTGGCACTGCGCACGGAAATACCGCGTTGTTTTTCAACGGAAAGGCTGTCCGTGGCGGCGGTGCCTTCGTCCACACTGCCCACAGACCGCAATGCGCCCGTCTGATACAAAAACTGTTCGGTGAATGTGGTTTTGCCTGCATCCACGTGTGCAAGGATGCCGATGTTGTGAAAGGTGTTCATGGTGGTTCCTTTTTTTCGGTGTTTTTATTTTCTTAATTATAAAGCAAAAACAGAACGATTGCAACCGAAAGAAAAAAGTGATTCTTCACGGAGTGCAAGGGAAGGCCGGAATTAAAACAGAGAATGGTAAATTATGATTTAGCGGTTCATTTAATATGTGACTTTATGATGTCGTCAGCCATTCAAAGTTTTGGACAAGCTTTTCTTAAAAGCTTGCGGAGTCGGGAGGCGGAGCCTTTCGTCGCCCGTCGCAACGGGCGAAATCCCCTTAGGGTGAT
>JAFQKN010000120.1 GCA_017396895.1 Clostridia bacterium | reverse complement strand
TAGGGTGACAGGTATAATCCGAACCCGCCCGAAAACGGTTCTTTTTAAGTCTTTTCGGCGTTTCACCCTTGAAAGGCGACAGCCTTCCTGCGGTCTCAACCCCAAAAATCCAATAAAAATAACTCGTTTTCAGGTCGAAGATTTTTTACAGTTTGGATTTTTGGCGAGACAAGGCACAAAACGCAGAAAATCCTTTGTGGATTTTCGAGTATTTTAACGAAGTATCGGCTCAAATCCACCTGTAAAAAACGGGTTCGGATTATACCTGTCACCCTATAGTACAATGCATAAAAAACAGGACTCCGACAAACGAACCGATTGTCGAAGAAAGGATCGTTTGGACGGATTCAGCAAGAGAGGTTTATTAAGGTATGGTATTCACAATCGAACTTTTGTGGCTGTTTCTGGCAGCCATGCTGATCAGTGCGATCGGCTTCAAAAATTACGTATGGTTCATTTCACTCGGCTACGGCTTTTCCATTGCGGGCGAAGGACTTTTGATGATGTTGCTGTACGGCAAAGAACTGCACGTCGGCACGATCATCTGCTGTGTTCTTTTTGTGCTTTACGGATGCCGTCTGGGCGGCTACCTTGCCGTTCGCGAATTCGGCAGCAGTTCCTACAAAAAGAACATGAAGGGCGAGATCAAGGACGGAAAGAGCGTTCCCTTCGGTGTTAAAATCGCCATTTGGGTAACCTGCGCATTGCTTTACGTGACACAGGTTTCGGGCGTGTTCTACCGTCTGCACAACCACGCGCAAGACAATGTGTTCGTATTCATCGGTGCGGCGGTCATGGTGCTCGGTCTTGTGCTTGAATCGGTCGCGGATATTCAGAAGAACAAAGCAAAGAAGGTCAACCCCAAACGCTTTGTGGATACCGGGCTTTACAAATTTGTCCGCTGTCCGAACTATCTGGGTGAAATGATCTTCTGGACAGGTGTCCTGCTTTCGGGCATCGGGGCTGTATCCGGTTGGCAGTGGATCATCGTTGCGATCGGCTATGTCGGCATCATTTTTGTCATGTTCAGCGGTGCCCGTAGACTTGAGATCCGCCAGAACAAAAACTACGGCAACGATCCTGAATATCAGAAATATGTAAAAACAGTTCCGATCATGGTGCCGTTCATCCCCCTTTACAGTGTGGAAAAATACAAATGGCTGGTCGCATGACCTGCTGAATCAAAAACAAAAAAAGAGAGTCAACACGCGGCTTTGCAAAAATGCCCGTGTCGGCTCTCTTTTAATGTAAAAAAATGCTGTAAGTCTATCCCGAGGCAACAAAGAAACTATAGATTTCTGCAGGAATGTATTGAAAATGACTCAAAGCGAGATGATTTCCTGCGGCATTCCCGTGTGATGAATCACAAAACATCCTTTTCGACTAAGAAGCACATCGTTCCATACAGGCGGTGTGCTGTTTTCTTTGTGCTCCGCTGTCTTTGCATGATTGACATTCAAAACATCGTTATATATAATGAAGATAATAACAAATTTTCCCATGAAAGCGAGGAACGGTTTATGGAACAGTTAAAAAAGAAAACCATATTAGCAAAAGTGGGACTCATCCTGTTCGGTGTGGCACTGTTTGCGGTGGGATTGGCATTTTTCCACGGGGAGTATCTGTCGTTCAACAATCTGCCTTTGCTGTTCTTCCTGTCGGCAGTGTCCATGCTCGGCTGTGCGGTATTGGCGGCGGTTGCTGCCGATTCTGCCGAAAAGCAAAGCAAAAAGAAAACCGTGCTTGCGGCTATCGGGGCGGCACTCGGATTTGAAGCGTTGCAATGGGGAATCACGTTTTTCATCAACGTCATCATCGGCAAAGAACAGCTCAATCTGTTGGCGGTGAACGTGGCGAGTGCAATCCTGCTCGTGTATGCAGGTGCGCTGTGTACGGGTTGTCTTATAAAGCTGCCCGACAAAAAAACGGTGCAAACAATGACCGCAATCGTATGCATGGTCTGTTTCTGCATCGGCGGCTTTACATATATAAGCACCCATGTAAGTGAACTGATCTTCGGGAAATACGAATTCGCCGTTCCCGTAACGGCAAAACATACGGATACAGGAGAAAAAGAAGAAATGACAGCGATCGGTGATTTTTACGTCAGCACCAAAGGCAACGACAGCAATAACGGCAGCAAGGATGCACCGTTTTTAACGATTGAAAAAGCAATTTCCGCTGTCAGAACTATGGATAAAAAGGGCAAAAACGGCATCACCGTCTGCATTGAAGCAGGCGAATACAGAGTTTCTTCCCTCGTTTTCACAAAAGAAGATTCAGGCACTGCCGAATGCCCGATCACCTACCGTGCGTACGGCGACGGTGAAGTGATCTTAAACGGCGGCGTTACTCTTGCGACGGCGGATTTCAAAAGTGTTACGGAATATCCTGCCCTTGCAGACCGCCTTTCGGACAACGCAAAAACCAACGTGATCGTAGCCGATCTCACCAAAGCCCCTTACAATCTCACTGCTGACGATTGGGGCAAGATCTATGCCATCGGCTCTTACAACACCGCAAGCAACTATGACGGTGACTGGACAGGCCCTCTGTATTGCGAACTGTTCGTCAACGATCAAAGACAAACACTTGCCCGCTATCCCGACAGCGGCTTCCTGCACACGGAAGAAGTGGTATCCACAGGGCTTGGCAGGGAATCGAACGGTGCACTGACCGCTGTTGCAAACTGGGATGAAATCAGAAATCCCGAACCCGATGTTTACAGAGTCAATCCCGAACTGGCTGCACGTATTGCAGGCTGGAAATCATTGGATGACGTCTGGATGTTCGGCTACTGGAAATACGATTGGGCGGATGCCTCCACGCCCATCGGAAGATTCGAAAAAGAAACAGGCATTCTCTCCCCTGCTTTTGTAAGCACCTACGGCACAAAAACGGATGCACCTTATTATTTCTTCAACGTATTGGAAGAACTTTCCGCCCCCGGTGAATGGTATCTTGACCGCGAAAACGGTCTTTTGTGCCTATGGACACCCGAAAACAAGGACACCGCACAAATTGACCTTTCCCTTTCACTCTCCCCGATCATTCAGGCAGAAACGGATCATCTGCTCTTTGACGGCTTGACTGTTAAAGGAACACGCGGTGACGGCATACAGATCGTCGGCAACAATAACACCGTGCAGAACTGCCTGATTAAAAACGTGGCAGGCCATGCACTGCTCATGACGGGATACGACAACCTTGCTTACAAAAACGAGATCACCCGTACAGGCAAAGGCGGCATCACACTTACGGGCGGCGACACCGAAACGCTCACCCCCGGCAACAACAAAGCCGACAACAACTACATTCACGATTGGTCGGAAATTTATCTGACCTATCAGCCTGCCGTGTCCCTGTACGGTGTGGGTAACGTCTGTTCGCACAACGAAATGGTCAACTCCCCGCATGAAGCCATCACCTACGGCGGCAACAACCACATTGTTGAATACAACCTCATTCACGATGTCTGCCTGCTCTCAGACGATGCGGGTGCGATTTATTCGGGCAGAAGCTGGGCTTTTTACGGAAATATAATCCGCTACAACTGCATTTATAACATCGGTTCGGACGGTCACACCCCCGACGGCATTTATCTGGACGATGCTCTGTCAGGGCAGCAGGTCTACGGCAATCTGCTCATCAACATCCCCAAACTCGGCATTCACATCGGCGGCGGCAGAGACAATATCGTGAGCAACAACATCGTCATCAATGCCGGTAAACACGCAGTTTCATTTGATGACCGCGCAAGAGAAGGTGCCCTGAACCAAGGCTGGTTCACCCACGCTTACATGGACACGGGCAATATGTGGACAGACCTTTACAACTCCCCGTGGCAGAGTGAGATCTGGCAGCAGGCTTATCCGCAATACAAATCCGTCACAGACGATATTGCGCAAGCCAACACCGCCGCGTTCATCCCCAATCCCGCAGGCACACTCAAAAACAACCTGATCTTCGACAAAAACAAATCGATCGGTAACATTTCCGATGCGGCACAACGCTTCAGCGATATCAGCAACAATGCCGTGTATTCTTTGTCGAAAGCAGAAACGATTTTTACCGATGCCGCAAACGGTGTTTACACCGTCAAAGATCTTGCACAACTGCAAAATGACATTCCCGGTTTCGAAGATCTGCCGCTTGACCAAATGGGCAGAACGGACGGCTAAAAACAACGCACGCAACGACTCTCAAACCCGTTGCGTGCATTTTATATGCTCTCATTTAATCTTCATTCAGAATGCGGATGGCTTCAATGACATTGTGTTCGTCCAATCCGCCGCGCAAGTTGGAGGTGCGTACGATATGGCCGTCGAGTTGCGCGGCCTGCATAAACGCATCATCCAACACAACAAAGTTCTTTACCTGCGGATTATCATTCAGCCATGTGCAGATCTCATCCGTGCGACCTGTTTGCAGTTTCGGCGTTTTGCCGAACACGGAAAGTCCGACTTCGGAGAAGATTGCATTGATGTCTCTCCCCGCATCATCGCAAAGGTTTGCGTCCGGATTCCAGTGTTCCCGCCATGAGGTCGCCAAAACGATTACAGCCCCCGTGACATCGGTGATCTGTTTGAGAAGATGCAAGCGTGCAGGATCGATCACAACACCGAAATGACCGCAACTGCGGACATAACGCGGCCCGTTGAGAACGCCGTCGATATCAAGAAAAATCACTTTCATCATTCTCTGTCCCTTTCAGCGACGTTTGACGCTTGCATAACCGCATCTTCTGCAAAGCGGCTCTGTCACGTTGCGCATTTCAAACGCTTTCTTCATAGCTTTTACACGTGGGGATTGCAAAATCGTTTCGATATCCGTTTCAAAAATATTACCCAAGGCGATATCCCCCTCGGCATCCAGACAGCAAGGAACGACCGTACCGTCACAAAGCACGCCTACCTGATCGCGCAGACCGTAGCAGGAATGATTTGCACCGAAATCATCAGCATTCATATCCGGCCAAGCAAACAGTTCGCCCCATTCAAGAAAGGTTTTTTCGGCAAGCATGAAGCCCGAATGCAACTGTTTCCATTCACCCGGAAAATAATCATGCATTTTCTGCAAGATCCGTGCATTCAATGCATCGCTGCCGCCGTGGTTCCAAAGCCGCATAACAGCGATCATGCCTTGTGCCGCGGCTTTGCGGCAGAACGAAAAACACTGCAACAGATAATCGTCCAGCGACATACCCATGGCATTGACCTCATAGCAATGCAAGGAAATGCTCACTTTGCGCAACGCTTTGGCGTTCAGCAACACTTCTTCCCGTTCCTTGAGAAGTGTACCGTTGGTGGTGATGATATTCTGAAATCCCAATTCTGCGGAAATGTTGAAAAAAGTTTCCAGTTCCGGGTGCAGAAGCGGCTCCCCCAACAGATGAAAATACAGATAGTCGGCAAACGGGCGCAATCTCTTTGCGGCAAGACGGAATTCATCGACCGTCATGAATCCTGCTTTGCGTTTTGTTCCGTGACAGAACGGGCAGGACAGATTGCAAACATTGGTTATTTCAAGAAATGCTTTATTGGGCATTGTGGTCACCTTTTTTTTATTCTTTGCAACAGTATAGCACGTCTCTTTCCCAAAAGCAAATACAAGTCATTCAAACTTGTTGCGGAAGAATGCAAAAACGACTATTGAAAGTTGATGTTTTTTGCAGTATAATTTTTGAACGAAATCATTTCACGGAGATAATAATAGAAAGAATGAAAGAAAAAATAAAAAAGGCAAAGCAAAAAGCGCATATTCTCAAAAACACAGCCTTCATGCTCGGCTGTGCATTCAAATGCGCACCGCTGTCCCTGCTTATCATTTATCTGGCTTACATTTCGGAGAACGTGTACTATTCGGTAGTCATCAATGTCATGTTCCTTGAAACTGCGCTTTCCATCATTGAGGGCAACGGCACGTTCAGGGATTTTGCGATCAGAATGTGCCTGATCGTGTTGGGAAAACTTCTTATAGACCTGCTGGCATACATTGACGTATACACCGTGCGTGTTAAATTTGAGATCAAGTGTGAGAGTTACATCAACAATCTCATATTCAAAAAAGCACAGCAGGTGGAACTGGGTTGCTATGAAGATCCCGACTTTTTCGACAAATACAACCGTGCAACATGGGTGGTGGACAAAGGCGGCTTCAAACGCATCATCGAAGGCTCGGCTTGGACGATCGGCTCTCTTATAAGCTTTGTTTTTCTTGTCGGATATTTAATGAGCGTGGATCCGTTTTTGCTTGTGTTTATTCTGTGTCCCGTGATCGTCATTGCCCTGCGCGTCAAAAAGAACGCGGTGGAACTGCAGAAAGACAAGGACATGGTGCCCTTTGAACGGCAAAAAGAGTATATCCGCCGCACCATTCTGCTCAAAGACTTTGCAAAAGAGATCAAAACGACCGATATTTTTACCGTTGTCAAAAAAAGATTTCAGTCTGCCATTGACAACAATATCCGCGTCATCAAAGAATACGGTTGGCGCGTTGCGCTGCTTGAAGTCATTTCGGACTTTTTCGGAGAGATCATCCCCGTGGCGGGTGGTCTTATTTACGGTTGCTACCGCATGATCGTACTGCAAAATCTGCCTGTTTCGGAATTCTCCGTATTGGTCTCGGCCATCACAACGGCAAGAAACAAACTCAACCACTTGGCGCACTATTTTGCCATGCAGCAAAAGCACTGCCTGTGGGTGCAAAACTTGCGTGAGTTTCTTGAATACGAACCGCAGATCACAGACGGCGGCATCACGCCGCAGGGTTTTGAAAGTCTGGAATTCCGAAACGTATCATTCCGTTATCCCAAAGGGGAAAAAGACATTCTGCACGGCGTTTCATTCACCGTAAACAAAGGTGAAACCGTGGCTGTGGTCGGCCACAACGGAGCCGGCAAGACCACGCTTTCCAAGTTGCTCATGCGCCTGTATGACGTGACGGAAGGTGAAATTCTGTATAACGGCATCAACATAAAAGAATACAACGTACGGCAATACCGTGAAAAATTTGCAAGCGTGTTTCAGGATTACCGCATCTTTGCCATGACGGTGGCCGAAAACGTACTCATTGATGAAGTAAGCGAAGAAAACAGAGAAAAGGCTTTGCACGCACTGCAAATGGGCAACATGCAGGAAAAAGTGGATTCACTGCCCGAAAAGGAAAATACGATCCTGACAAGAGAATTTGACAGCGAGGGTGCCATGCTTTCGGGCGGTCAGGCACAAAAACTCTCCATTTCTCGCCTGTTTGCAAGAGAATTTGACATTGCGGTGTTGGATGAACCGTCCTCCGCACTCGATCCCGTTGCGGAAAGCAAAATGTATGACAGCCTGATGCAAGGCACGAAAGGAAAAACCGTATTCTACATTTCACACCGCCTGTCCAGTGCAACACGCTCCGACAAGATCCTTGTTTTCTCTGACGGACAACTCATTGAAAGCGGAAGTCACGAAGAACTGATGGCCGCAAACGGAACATACAGCGAAATGTTTACCTTGCAGGCTTCGGGTTACAGAGAGGAGGAAGGCGATGAATAAACAGAAAAATACGAAAGAAAAGTCAAACAGTTTGCAGAATTATCTGTTCATGCTTCGTTTTGTCGGTAAGCACACGCCTTTCTATTTATTCGGCTATATGTTTTTCGATGTGCTGTCCAATCTGCCGTGGATCCTCTCCAATGTGGTGCTGATGAAATATATTATTGACGTTGTAACATCCGGTGAACAACTCTACAGAGCAGGCATAGCCGTGGTCGGTTTTGCCGTATTCGTCATCATCGGCAATCTCGCGAACACGCTCTTTTATGAAATCTATGTTCCCAAAGCACGTGAACAACTCAATTTCAAACTCTATTCCGTCATTTATGAAAAAGCGGCCAAAATGGACTATGAAGCCTACGACAATCCAGCTTACTACAATGACCTTGTGTTGGCCATGACCTCCATGAGTGAGCGTGCGCAGGCGGTTGTTTCCAATACGCAGGACATTCTGACCAACATCGTATCCGTTCTTACCATCGGCACGGTGATCGTCACGATCGATCCGATCTGCCTTGTGTTCGTGTTCCTGTGTGTCGGTTTTATGATCCCCGTCGGCAGACTCATCGCCAAGGTAAACGTGCAACGCACCGAAGCGATGACACCGTTGGACAGAAAAAACTTATATTTCAGCCGTGTTTTCTATTTGCAGGATTACGCAAAGGAACTTCGTTTGAGCCGTGCGGGTGAAATGATCGAACGCAGATACGAAAAGAATATTACCGACAGACTTTTCACCATTTCTCCCTATCTTGCAAAACAGTGGAAACTGTATTTCTGTCAGGAATCATTGCCGCTGACATTGCTGATCTATCTGGGGATCACACTGCTCATGGGCTACAAAGCGATCGTTACGAAAGAGATCACCATGGGTGATTTTGCCGCTACGTTCAACGGTGCGTCCGCCATCAGCAACAGCGTTTTTGCCATTACAAGCTGGTTTGCAATCAGTTTCCGCGAAAACGGTCTGTATGTGGAAAAATTCAAACGGTTTATGAATGCAAAGGAAAAGATCCTCAGCGGTGAGGTGAAAACGGTACACCGAAAACCCGTGACGATCCGTTTTGAGAACGTTTCCTTTACATATCCCGGCAACACGGAGCCGACACTGAAAAACATAAACCTTGAAATCAAGCCCTATCAGAAGATCGCTCTCGTCGGCTACAACGGTGCAGGCAAAACCACACTCACCAACCTGCTGTTGCGTTTGTATGACGTGACCGAAGGCAGAATTACCATTGACGGCGTTGACATCCGAGAATGGGATATTCCCTCTTATCACAAGCAATTTGCCGCCGTATTTCAGGATTTCTCCCTGTTCGGTGCAACCTTGGGTGAAAACGTGGCAATGAACGATCATCCCGATGCGAAAAAAGTAAAACAGGCACTTCGCAACGGCAGTTTTGAAAAAGATATGCCGCAGGATACGGATACCATTCTGTTGCGCGAATTTGACGAAAACGGTGTTTCGCTTTCGGGCGGTGAAGCACAAAAGGTTGCCATTGCAAGAGCATTCTACAAAGACTGTCCCTTTGCGGTACTGGATGAACCGAGTGCAAACTTGGATCCCGTTGCGGAGTATGCACTCAATCACGCCATGACCAAAGCGGCCGAAAACAAGACCGTTATTTTCATTTCCCACAGACTTTCAACAACCGTCATGGCAGATTGTATTTATATGCTTGAAAACGGTGAGATCGCAGAAGTCGGCACCCACGAAGAACTGATGGCAAAAAACGGAAAATACGCCTATATGTTCAACCTGCAGGCCGATAAATACAAAGAACAGAACTAAAAAAACAACACCCGAAAAACAGGTGTTGACAGAATAACAGTATCTTGTTATAATGTAAGTGAACAAGGCAAACCGATAGACGGTTAGCCTTCCGTATCAGTTAAGAAATAATCGCCCTGATTTTGAAAGCTTGAGGGCGGTTATTTCTTTTTTGATTCAAAAATATGTTTACATACAATGAATGCAAACTCTGCAACCGTAACAAGAAGTCCCAATAATAAAATAAGTTCTTCCAATGTCACCATGCAAATCCCCTCCTTTCCGGAGGGAAAAGACACCCTCCGAAGTTCGGAAGGTAACCGCCTACCGTTTAAGGTCTGCCTTGCCCGACGAAATTATAACAAATTATAACAAATATTGCAATAGTGAGTATAACACGGATTGATTTTTTCGATAAAAAAAGTACGGTAAAAAACTCTTACCGTACCTTTTCTGTGTAGTAATTGTATAATTATCTGTTGAGAATGAGTTTGGTCAGTTCAACGGGATCGACGATGGTGCCGTCTTTGTAGACGCGCATATTGCCGGAAGCAATTTCATCAATGAGGATCACTTCGCCGTTGTTGTAGCCGAATTCAAACTTGATATCCCACAAATCAAGACCAATGCTCTTGAGATCGTCAGCAACGATCTTTGTGATCTTGAGCGTCTGTTCTTTCATGGATTCAAACATTTCAAGGCTCATAACACCGAGTGCGGCAAGACCTTCACCGGTGACAAGCGGATCGCCCTTTTCGTCGTTTTTGAAGGTGCATTCAACGTAACCGCCTTCAAGCACGGTGCCGTCTGCAATGTACTCACCGTATCTGCGGATGAAACTGCCGGTAGCAACCAGACGGCAGATGACTTCAAGGCCGTGACCGAACACTTTGCCGGGAAGTACTTCCATGGTTGCATCTTCAATGTTTGCGCTGACGTAGTGAGTTTTGATGCCTGCGGCTTTGAGAAGTTCAAAATAGTGTATGTAGGTCTGCAGGTTGGCTTTGCCGATGCCTTCGATGGTCAGACCGACCGTGTTTTCACCGGGATCAAAAACGCCGTCCTTGCCTGTGCAATCGTCTTTGAACTTCAGCAACACATTGCCGTTTTCCAGAGCGTAAACATCTTTGGTTTTGCCTTCATAAATCTTTTTCATTTTTTCTGCACTCCTTTTTTCATTTTTTACTCTTCTTTTTTACCACCTTTTTGCGCGTTTGTACAGTGTTTTTTTTAATTTTTTTAACTTTTGTTTAATGTCCTATTTTTGCAAATAAAATAAAAGCGATTTATATTCATTTTAGCAAAAACCATCGCGTTTTCCGATAAAGTGACCGTAAACGAGTTTTGCCGCCTGCGCAGTCAGAACCGCTAAAGCCACGGTTTCAAGCAGATTCATCACAGCAAAAACGACCTGAAATCCACCCGATACGGCAAGCGACGATTCTGCGTCTTGCAACAACTGATACATATAATTATTCAGCAGTTTTCCGCCGACAAAATCCGAAACCAAATAGACCGCACTCACGATGATTGCCGCAAGTGTCTTTTTTCTGTTTCCGGGACGTTTTGCAAACTTGAACATACCGGTCAAAAGCAGTGCAACCAGCAATGCAAACCACACCCACGCAATGAGAAGAATGGCGTAATTCATGCTCTGCGTCCATTGGAAAGTATAGCGGATCTGTTTCCATGACGGCACGGCCGTTGCCATCGGCAAAAACAATGCCGCGATCACATACAAAAACCATGCGCAGTAAAAACCCGTGTCCTTTTTTGCGATCATGCAGATCACACCGCAACCGAGCACCGGCAAAGCATACACACAGCCCCAACCTGTGAGCACCAACAGAAGCAATGCCGCCAGTCCGCCCAGACACAGCAATATAATTCCCGCAAGCACCCTTTTTTCCATGGGCTCTTTTACGATCTGCACGGTTGGAGCAGGCGGCGGTGTCTGTGTGGTTTCGGTGTTTTGCTCCGAGGGTACATCGTCCTCTCCTTTGACCAATTCATCCACCGTGATGCCGAACACTTCACTCAATCGAACGATCTTATCCAGATCCGGCACGGCACTGTTGTTTTCCCATTTGGAAACCGATTGTCGGGACACATTCAGAAGTTCCGCAAGATCGCCTTGCGAAAGATTCTTTTTTGTTCGCAACATATAAATGCGTTCACCGAGATTCATGCAAAAATCCTCCTCTGTTTTCTGCGTCTATCATACCAAAAACACGTCAAAAAGTCTATACACTCCGCTTGAACTTTTAGCAACCAACGGTTGCACCTGCCCTTTTCGGCAAAAAACGGATGACAAAAACGTAATTCTGTGGTATACTGACCGCAGATTGTGACTTTGTCACGGAAAAAACATTTTCAATTGTGCATAATAAGACCAACAAACAAAAAGGAGGCTACCGAAATGGCAGTTTTGCATATTACAAAAGACAATTTTGAAAGTGAAGTACTCAACAGTGAAAAACCCGTATTGCTTGATTTTTGGGCTTCGTGGTGCGGACCGTGCAAAATGATCGCTCCCTTTGTGGAGGAGATCGCAAATGAACGAAGTGACATCAAAGTAGGAAAGATCAACGTGGACGACGATCCCGAATTGGCTGTGCGTTTTCAGGTGATGAGCATTCCGACGCTGATCGTTTTCAAGGACGGAAAAGAACAAAAACGCAACGTCGGGCTCATTTCCAAAGAACGCATTTTGCAGATGCTGTAAAGGTCGGTGAGGGTATGCAGTATATAGTATCCTTTCTGGAAGGTATCATCACATTCATTTCCCCTTGCCTGTTGCCGATGTTGCCCGTTTACATCTCTTACTTTGCAGGCGGCGGTGAACGCAACACCAAGACAACGCTTAAAAACGCGGTCGGTTTCGTATTGGGATTTACCCTCGTATTCAGTGCCATGGGTGCTTTGGCAGGTACACTCGGTGCGTTTTTAAGCAAGTATCAGACCGTCGTGAACATCGTATCGGGGCTGATCGTCATTTTCTTCGGTTTGCAATACCTCGGTGTGTTCAAATTTAACATCTTCAAGGGCATGACACGCACGGCCAAAACCGACAATCTCGGCTTCTTTTCATCCCTTGCATTCGGTGTTGTTTTCTCGATCGGCTGGACGCCCTGCGTGGGCACCTTCCTCGGCTCGGCACTGATGATGGCATCCCAACAGGGACACACGCTGGCGGGCATCGTGATGCTTCTGCTGTACTCACTCGGTCTGGGCGTTCCGTTCATTCTCAGCGCAGTGCTCATCGACCGTTTCAAATCCACATTCGATTTCATCAAAAAACATTATAAGATCATCAATACCGTCAGCGGGATCCTGCTCATTCTCATCGGCATTCTGCTTGCCACGGGGCTGATGAGCCGTCTGGTTGCGGTATTGAATTAAGGAGGATGCACATGAAAAACAAAAATATGACTCTCGTGATCGCGATATGTGCCGTTGTTTTACTGGTTGCCGCATTCGGGCTGTACAACTCCCTTGCCGACCGTGCTTTGGGAGACCTGCAAAACGGCACGTCACAAGACACAAACCAACCGAGCAATGCCGCCGCCGATTTTACCGTATTCGACAAAGACGGCAACGCACACAAACTCTCCGATTTCAAAGGAAAACCCGTGGTGGTCAATTTCTGGACGACGTGGTGCGGCTATTGCATCAAGGAAATGCCGCATTTCCAGCAAATGTACGAGCAATACGGCAATGACGTGGAATTTTTGATGGTCAACCTCATCGGTGACGGCTGGGACAGACGCAAGGATTCCGATGCATTCCTGCAAAGCTCCGATTACACCTTCCCCGTCTATTACGACGAACAACAGCAGGCATCGACCGCCTACGGCATTTATTCCATTCCCATGAGCCTGTTTGTAGACAAGGACGGCAACCTCGTCAAAGCCGTCAACGGCATGATGACACAAGACTCACTGCAGTTTTATATCGACAGTATTCTGTGAAACACTTTTTCTTATAACAAGCATTTCACGGGCAGTACCGAAAAAGGCACTGCCCGTGTTTTTTTTGTCGGATGATAGTTTTTATCCGTAGATGCCCTCTTCCCACCAGATTTTGTTCATCAGTTCATAGCGTTCCAACGGCAAGCCCGTATAGGCACAGTTGGAGGTGCAGAACACAAAGCCCCAACCGTCCATGCCGTCATGAAGGCAACGGCGCACATCGGCCACCACTTCTTCTTCCGTGCCCGTCTGCAAAAGACCGCAGTTGACATTTCCGCAGAGGGCTACCCTGTCGCCGTACATCTTTTTGACCGCGGCAAGATCGACACCGCCCTGCGGATCGAGCGAATGCAGTGCATCGGGTCTGCATTGCACCATCTGATCGAGAATGGGCATGATATTGCCGTCGGTGTGCTTGATCGTGTAAAATCCCGTATCGCGGTACCCCTTGCAAAGTGCGGAAAGATAGGGGGTTATGAATGTTTCAAACATAGCGGGAGAAAAGAAGGGATTGACATTGAAGCAATAATCCGAACACAGGGCAAAACCGTCAAGCAAACCCGCATGCTTTGCCATTTTTTCCGCATAACGGAGTTTGTCTTCCAAACGGCGCTGTGCTTCTTTTTTGAGCCCTTCTTCATCGTCATACATCCGTTCGCTGAATGCAAACATATTCTCGCCGTTGGGAATTTCAAACGTGCAATCGCCGTGCATCATCAGAAAATACTTGTCACCTGTTTTTTCACGGATGCAGGCAAGCAGTCGCAACGTGTTTTCAAAATCCCCCGGATTGGGATGCACAAAAATGGCACTGTGGTGATACTTTTCGGCAATCTCAATGTAACTGTCAGCCATATACGCAATGTGCAGGTCCTGTTCGGTCCTGCTCATCTGCGACCATTGGTCAAAGCGTTGCTGTGAGGGATGAATTTTCCCGATGGCTTCGAGCGTCAGGTAAAACACAAGTTCAAAAGTCGGGCAATGTCCTTCGATCGGCTCGCGTTTAAGGGCTTTGATAAAGCGTTCTCGTTCTGTCATGATCACACCTCGGCAAACATCATATTATCAATAAACATCTTTGAAAAATCAGCGTTGTTTGCAAGGTCAACACACCTTGCTTTTTTTGTGAATGCGGTCAGGTCGTTTTGTTCACATGCAAAACGTACCGTGCCGTGCAGACTGCTGTTGTGCAACACTTCGCACCGACTTTCAAGTTCTTCGGGCAAAAGACCGCAGAATACGGCATTCGGAACGTTGATCTTCGCGGAAAAACCGCCTGCGATATACAGTTTTTCAACATCTGCGGGACAGATATTCTTGATTTTCAAAAGGCTCATGATTGCGGAACAAACGGCGGATTTTGCAAGCTGGAACTGCCGCACATCCCCTTGTTCAAGAAAAACACCGGGTGCGACTTCATAGCTTTCTTCTTCCATAAATCCTGTTTCGTCTATATGCCCGTGCCGCAAAAGTTCTGCGATCATGTCAATGAGTCCCGTTCCGCAAATGCCCTTTGAAGGCGCATTTCCGACGGTTTTCACGGTCGGCACACCGCCGTCAAGTGAAAAAGAGGTGATCGCACCGTCGGTGGCAGGCATCCCTTGGGCAATGTTTGCCCCCTCAAAACAAGGCCCTGCCGCAGCGGCGGTACAGAGAATATCCGTTTTTGAAAACAGCACGACCTCTGCATTCGTGCCGAGATCAACAAGCAGGCTGTATTTTCCGTCTGCGGGCATACGAACATAATTCAATCCTGCCACAAGGTCTGCCCCGACAAACGAAGAAATATTCGGCAGAGAGATCACATTACGCACACCGCAAAGTCCCATGTTCTCCCCTGTTGCGGTTTTGCTCTCAAGAAACACCGGTTTGTACGGTGCCGCACCGATGGACGAGCAATCGACATTGAAAAACAGATGCAACATCGTGGTATTGCCTGCAACAAAAAGGTCTTTCGGTTCCGACAGCGCAAAGGCAGACACCATTTCATTGACCGCACCGATGACCGCCTTACAAAGCGGCTCGGCCGTGTTTTTTCGGCAATGATCAATGCGCGAAATGACGTCCGCACCGAAACTGACCTGCGGATTGGTGCGCGTGATGACATTGACGATTCGTTCTTCATCCGTTGACACCAAAGCCAGTGCCAGCGTGGTGGTACCGATATCCAGTGCAAAACAGACATTTTCCGTTTGCACAGCAAGCGTTTCACCGCCTGTCACGGATTCGATTTCCCCCTGTTCGGGCAAAATGACATCTGCATCGCTATGAATGCGGTACTGACACGAAAGCACTTCACTGCCGTTGACATTCACCGTGCATTTTCTGCAAACACCTCTGCCTGCGCACGGGTGCACAACCGTTTTTCCTGCACGCAAAAGCACATCCGACAGCGTTTCGCCGTCCGATGCAAAGAATGTTTCATTGCCGATTGTTACGTTATACATACAATTCCTTCACTTTGCGAAAATAAGCATCTAAATTTTCCCACTTTGCGTTTGCGGGGATATCACAGCCCGACGACAGCATGAAATTCTCAAAATTGCGGCATTCGTCATAAATGCGTTGCACTTCATTCTCGATGTCAGCGGGTGTGCCGTTTACAAACAACATCGGATCGAGATTGCCCATCACGATTTTGTCCTTTGCAAACGCAGGCAACAGGTCATGCAATTGCACGGCATTGCCGAAATGGAACACATCGGCAGGAATGGCGGCAATATCCTCTGCCATAGCCGCCACGGCATTGCCGCAGTTGTGATAGCACAAAATGAAGTTTTCATCACCGACTGCTTCAAAAATACGCTTCACAAAGGGATGTGAAAACCGTGAAGCCAAAGACGGCGACAATAGCCCCGCCGCAGGTTCTGCAAGCATCACACCGTCAGCTCCTGCTTCTTTGAAAGCCTTTATGTAAGCAATGAGAAACTGCGTCACTTTTTCGAGCAACAGCAACGTGTTTTCTTCATCGTCAAAACAGGCATACATCAGTTCTGTCATGTCGAACAGCCTGCCTGCCAATGAATAAGGGCCGATGCAACCGCACAAAACGGGGACATCCGTAATTTTTTCTTTTGCCTGCCGAATGCCGTCCGCATAGATTTGCGTCCTGCCGTCACCGATACAAGGTACGGTGATCTGCGGCACCTGTTCAATGTCATCAATGATCCCTTTTGTCACCACGGGAACTTCATTTTCGCTTATGTGCACCTGTGCACCGAAGGCTTCGGCTTCAACAGACAGATCCATCATGCTCAAAACCGCACCCACGGGGCATCTGTTATAAACGGTAAACATTCCTTTTGCCTGCATTTCGGCAGATGCAAGCAATCCTTTTACGCTGATACCCAACAACTGCGCAGACGGAAAAGAGAGGATGGGAACGGTCTTTTCTTTATGCAATAAAAATTGCGAAACAGTTTTTTTCATGGCTTCACCGCCTTTCAAAACAGAATCATACTGAAATAGGTTACGGTATTTTCACCGTTGTTGTAATTGATGCCGATGTTTTTTGCAAGTTCAATGACCTGAATGCCGTTGGCTTCCACAGAAGTCAAGGCACGGTCGGGAAAACGGCACGGTGCATCGGGATAGGTGCATTTTTCACACAGATCACAACTGCCGCACCCCATGGCCTGAAAGCGAAGGCCGTCCGCACGCATGGCATCGGCAATTGAGAACAGTGTTTTGCGTGCTCTTTTACCTGCGGCATACATACCGTCATAGTCAAAACAGTCTTCAAGGGCATATTTACAGGTAAAAACAAGTGCATTTTCAAAAGCCAACGCACGCTTTTTTAATTCTTCAAATTTACCGACTCCCGGCGGACAGGTCCAGCAGGTCCCGTACTGTCCGCATTGATTGGTTGCACACGCGGCAACGACTTCTTCGCGAAACGGAATTTCGGCAACAGGAATCACTTTTTTCTGACAAATGTCATGTCCGATCAGATATTGTTCGATATTCATTCGCATTCACACAGCATTACAGCGGCATCGGCGGCAGAAGCGGCATCGGCGGCATAGCAATCCGCACCGATGGCAAGGCGGAATTCCTCCGTGACGGGAGCACCGCCGACCATGATCTTCACCTGTTCACGCACACCGGCTTTTTTTGCGGCTTCGACAACCTTTTCCATGACATCCATGGTGGTGGTCAGCAAAGCCGAACAGCAGATCACACGGCAACCGTTTTCCACGGCCGCCTGCACGAATGCTTCGGGAGCTACGTCCGTGCCGAGATCCACCACTTCCAGCCCTTTGCCTTCCATCATCATTTTAACAAGATTCTTGCCGATATCGTGCATATCCCCCTGCACCGTACCGATGCAGACCTTGCCCTTAGCCTGTGCGTTTTCGTCGGTCAGCAGGGGCTTGATAATCTGCACACCTGCATTCATGGCACGTGCCGCCACCAAAACTTCGGGCACATACACCTCATTGGTCTTGAACTTTTCTCCGATGATATTCATACCTGCGATCAGCCCGTCATTCAGGATTTCATTGGGAGAAACTCCGTCGGCAACGGCCTTGTTAACAAGTTCTTTGACGGCTTTCATGGCACCCTTTTGTACATTTTCGGATATTTCAAGCAAGATACTCATATTTTTCTCTCCTCAGATTCTTAATTTTTTGATTTCTTCGGCATAATATTGCACCAGTTCAAATTTTGTGCCGGGCATCAGGCGGTGATCGGGACACGGAATAAAGCCGCCCAGGGATGCCAGTCTTTTCAGGCGTTCGATTTCTTTGTCCACCGCCGCTTTGTCTTTGCGCAATGCGGTCTTATCCATACCGCCGACACCGAGCATCCCATTGCCGTATTTTTTTCTTGCAGGCTCAAACTGATCACCCCAGACGCCGATCTCGATCGGGAACATGGTGTTGACACCGTTGTTGAACCATGTGGGCAACAGTTTCTCGGTCACACCGTCACAGTCCAGAGAGATCACGTCAATGCCGTAAGCATGACACAGATCGTTGCGTTTTTT
>JAFQKN010000119.1 GCA_017396895.1 Clostridia bacterium | reverse complement strand
AAGAAATTGTACCGCACCAACAACGACGTCAAGGGCTTTTTGTCCTTCCACGCCACCGGCGAGGACGATTTCTTGGATATGGATTATCCCCTTCACCGACTGCGATTACATTGCCGTTATTGTCAATTTTTGCAACGCCGGGATCGCTTGATTCGTAAATGAGTTCTTTGTCCGTTGCATCTTCGTTGACTTTTGCATCCACGTTCTTTTCTTCGCCGACATACAGCGTGAAATCATCTTCTGCGGAGATCTCCGTTACGGGAATCTTAACGTTGACGGTGATTTCTTCCTTGACAGACGGATTGTCTTTGGATGTGACCGTGACGGTGGTCGTACCTTCGCCCACAGCAGTGATATTGCCGTTTTCGTCTACCTTGACAATATCTTCATCCCCGGATTCAAAAATGAGTTCCTTGTTTGTTGCATCGTCGGGGGTGACGGTGACAACGATCTCGTCTGTTTCGCCTTTTTTGAGTGTGATTTGCGTTTCTTCCACTTCAATATCCGTTACGGGAATTTTAACGGTAACGGTAACGGTATCTTTCTTTGTGGGATCGTCTTTGGAATAGACTGTAACGGTGGTCGTGCCTGCGCCGACAGCGGTGATCTTTCCGTTTTTGTCAACGGTTACAACATTTTCGTCAGCGGATTCGTATACAAGATCCTTAATGGTTGCATCATCGGGTTTAACGGTGACGTTGACCGTTGTATCCTCGTCCTTATTGAGAACGATGTCGCCGCCGGTGATCTCGACACTGTCAACAGGCTTCTTGAAATAACCGTAAAGCACAACGTCCTGTGCGGGCATGGAGAATAAATTGCCGTTCACCTCTGCATCGTCGGTCGTCCAACCGACAAATACATAGCCGTCCGCAAAGGGGATCGTCTGAACGGAAACGCCGTCACCTGCTTTGTAGGATTCGGTTGCGGGAACAGTGGGTGCGTGTGTGGGAACTTCACCCGTGTAAACATAACTTACGTTGTAAAGTTTTTCCCATGAGCCGATGATATGCACATCGTTCTCAATGACAAAAGAGCCGTCTGCAATGTCTGCATCGTCCGTAGACCAACCGGAGAACACATAGCCGCCTGCGGACGGATCGGTTGCAACCGTAACAGTGGTGCCTTCTTTGTATTCGGTCATCGGCGCAACACTGACACCGTCGGGAATGATCTCACCGACAAATTCATAAGTGACTTTGTACTTTTTGTATTCGACTGTAACAACGATTTCTTCCTTGACGGTCGGATCGTCTTTGGAGGTGACCGTAATGACGGTCGTGCCTTCACCGACTGCGATTACATTGCCGTTATTGTCAATTTTTGCAACGCCGGGATCGCTTGATTCGTAAATGAGTTCTTTGTCCGTTGCATCTTCGTTGACTTTTGCATCCACATTCTTTTCTTCTCCGACATACAGCGTGAAATCATCTTCTGCGGATATATCCGTTACGGGGATCTTAACGGTAACGGTGATTTCTTCTTTGACAGACGGATTGTCTTTGGATGTGACCGTGATCGTGGTTGTACCTTCGTCCACTGCGGTGATGTTGCCGTCTTCGTCTACCTTGACAACATCTTCATTCCCGGATTCAAAAATGAGTTCCTTGTTTGTCGCATCATCGGGTGTGACGGTGACAACGATCTCGTCTGTTTCGCCTTTTTTGAGGGTGATTTGCGTTTCTTCCACTTCAATATCCGTTACGGGAATTTTAACGGTAACGGTAACGGTATCTTTTTTTGTGGGATCGTCTTTGGAATAAACAGTAACGGTGGTCGTGCCTGCGCCGACAGCGGTGATCTTGCCGTTTTCATCGACTTCTGCAACCGAAGGATCCTCGGAAACGTAAATGATATCTTTTACTGTTGCATCTTCGGGTTTTACAATGACCTGAATCTGTGTTTGGCTGTCTTTGTTCAGCGTGATATCTTCAATGCCGTTGATCTCAACACTTTCAACGGGTTTTTTGAAATAACCGTAAAGGGTGACATTCTGTTCGGGCATGGAGAACAAATTGCCGTTCACGTCTGCATCGTCGGTCGTCCAACCGACAAATACATAGCCGTCTGCAAAGGGGATTTCTTCAACCGTGACGGCACTGCCTGCTTTGTATGCAACGCACGCGGGGACTTCAGGTGCGTCTGCGGGCACTTCATAACCGTCCGCATAAGCATAGGATACGGTATACACTTTTTCCCATGAACCGATAAAAGCAACATCGTTGTTGATCACGAATTCTCCGTCAGTGATTTCGGCATCTTCCGTGGACCAACCGGAGAACACATAGCCGTCTGCCGACGGTGCATCTGCTACCGTAACGGTTGTACCTTCGTTGTATGTTACGGCATCGGGTGCCGTTACGTTTTTGGGAATCACATCACCGATAAATTCATACGTGACGGTGTATGACTTCGGTTCGGGTTGCGGTTTTTCGGAATAATGTGTCAGGAAACCGCCGTCCTCTTTGAGTTTTGCGTAGGTGGCATCCGGTGCGGTATATGCAAATTCTGCATCATAAATCTCTTTTCCGCCCATGACTGCATAGCAGCAGTTGAAAACAGGATCGTTGATATTTGCAACGGATTCACTCGTCCAGCCGTCACCGATGTAAATGTTCTTCAGCGCACGGCAATAATAGAACATATAACGCATATTGGTCAGCTTTGCCGTGTTAAAACTGCTCAGATCCAGTTCCGACAACACTTCACAGTTTTTGAACATATTTTCCGTGGTGGTCACATTGCTTGTGTCCCAATCGGTCAGATCTACGTGTTGCAAAACGGATTCCGGATATCTGTTCGTGTTATCGGTCATGTCAAACAAGCCTGTCATATCCGTGACGCGACCCGTATCCCAGCCGCTGAGATTGGCTGACGTCAGCGCATAACACTTACTGAACATATTTTTAAGCGAAGTGACATTGGATACATCCCATGTATGCAGATCCACCGACGCAAGCAAGTAGCAGTTTGCAAAAAGATTATAAAAAGTGGTCGCATTTCCGGTTTTGAAATTTTCCGGATTGTTGATTTTTACAAGGTTGTTGAATGCATAAAAAATCCATGAAGAATCGGGATTTGCTCCCACGCCGCCTTCGCCGCCGATGTAAACATCGTAACGGTCGGCACCGGCAAGGGAAGTCTGTTCGGCATTCAGTTTCATCCATGCCATCACGCTCGCATCCTTTGCGGCTGAAACATCCCAAGAATAAAGTGTATCGGTTGCGCTGATCGCATCATAATCGATGAAATCCAAAAACGTAACGGAATACACTTTGTTGTAATATCTGTGATAATCTGCGGAAGAAGCGGAATTGTATGCTTCCATAGTCGGGTATTCGTGTTCTGTTGCTTGCGCAAATAATGCTGTCGGCAACACCGACAACAACATCATGCATACCAAACAAAGGGAAATGCATTTTTTTATCATTGTGTTTTTCATAGGGATTCTCCTTAAAAAGAAATTTCCTTACAATTTAATTCTAACACAGAAAAAACAAAAGTCAACAAAATCCCGTTTGTGTCGATATAGAAAAAAGCATGCTGAATTTGGTGCTTTTCACGGATGTATTTATACGATTTAATGTAAAACAATCCGATTAAACAATTTCCATTTTTTTTCACTGATAATTGTTGCGCATTCGCTCAAACTACAATTGCAAACGCAACAAAACACTTGAAGGAGTGAAACAGAAATGTCCAACAGTAAGAACAGCCTTGTTCCCGAAGCACGTGAGGCTCTCAACAGATTCAAGATGGAAGCCGCTTCCGAAGTCGGCGTCAACCTCAAGCAGGGTTATAACGGCGACCTGACCTCCAAGCAGGCAGGTTCTGTCGGCGGCCAGATGGTCAAAAAGATGATCCAGGCTTATGAAAACGGCATGAAATAAAGATTCCCTGTAATCTGAAAAAGGAACGCTTCTCCGTTATGCGGAGAAGCGTTCTGCCGTTTTTTATTTTTCAAAAACATAATGTGTGCCTGCTGCAATATCCCACGGTTCAAAGCCGATATCAAGTGCAGGGCTGTTTTCTGCAAGGGTAAAATCTCTGTTTGCCGCATCCCGGAACAGCGGATCTTTGAACAGGGAATCCTTGTAATGACCGTTGGCGATCATGGTGACAATGCTTTTGCGATCGGTAACACCTGTGCCTGCACCCGAATAGGGGGATTTTCTTGCATAATCCCAAAGCAGATTGTCATGGTCGATGAACCAGTTTTCATCCACGCAGTTTTTGAACATCACCGCATCGTTTGTTACGAGAATGTTGTTCTGCAGGAACAGGGAGTTGTGATCTTCGTTTCTGGTGACGATGAATGCACCGTCCTTGCCGAATGCAAAAATATTGTTGCGGATGATGTTGTTTCTGCCGTAGTGCTGGTGGAAGGTCTGCGAGGAGCAATCATAAACCAGATTGTTTTTAACCGTGATCTGTGTGGAGCCTTCGTCGAGGTAAATGCCCCAACCGCCGTAACCGTCTTTTCCGTCATAGCAGCCGACATTGTAAATGACGTTGCCGCTGAGCACGGTGTTGGGCTGAATGCCGAGGGTGTAGATGCCGCCCATATCGGAAAGCCAACCGTTGCCGATGTTGTAAATGAGGTTGTCTTTGACCTGAATGCTGTGGGTGGGATTTTTGCCGTATCCCCATACCCAACCGACCGAAACAGCCGTATACCAACCGTCGTGAATCTCATTGTTTGCGATCACGCAATTGTCGGCATGGCAGAGCAGAACGCCGATGGAGTGGTTGTAGATTCTGCCGTATTCATTGATCTCGCAATCCGTGACCGAAATGCCGCTTGTGACGGCGGGAATGCGGTGGGGTGCATTGATGAAAACGGCATTGCCGCCGATTTCATCGAAATAGCAAGCCTGCACGAAACTGTTTTTCACGTTTTCTTTGAACATAACAGCGGAGTTTGAAATGCTGCGGAATACACAGTTGACAAAGCCGATGTTTTGTGCGTTTTTCACTTCGATCGCCGCGGGAATTTCATACGAAGCCTGCGGATGCGTCGGCAGATAGGTCAGTTGGTTGTAATGCGGATTGGTTTCATCCATCGGCCACACACGCAAGTCGCCGTTTGCAAAATCCCAGTCGGTGTTGACAAAACGGATACCGTTGAACTGAATGCCCGAAACGCCGTCCACGCGGATCAACGCGTCCGTAACAGGGGCGCTCAGCACAAGGCTTTCTGCCGTTTCACCCTCGCAGGGGATGTAATAGAGTTTGCCCTCACTGCGGTCAAGATACCATTCACCGGGTTGGCTGACGGCTTCACGTACGTTTTCGTACACGAAGTTGTCACCCTCAACGATGCTCATGGCGGCGGCTTTGGCAAGTTCGATCCTGCCGCTTTCGGTATCGAGCGAGCGAAGCGGAAGTATATCGTCGCACCATTTGTGCATGATACGCACGTTGACATCGGTAAAGTTCGCAAAGTTCATGATTTCATCGGTGTTGACATAGAAAGCGCAATGCAGTTTGAAGAATTCATTGCCTGCCTGCAGTGCATCGCTGTCGAGCGCATTGACCGCATGGAACGCACCTTCCTTCGGCCATGTGCTGACGGGAAGTCTGGTTTCACCCTTGAACAGCGAACGGAAATAAACGGAATCGGTGTCCACGTCGGCTACAAGCGCATCCATACCGTTGATCTCGCCTTGTGTCCATTCGGTAAGATCCGTAGAACCCGTGAAAACGACATCTTCACCGGGTACACTGCGGTAAACAACATTTGCACGGTCACTTGCATCGAACGTGACCGCTTCGCTGATGAGATAAGAACCCTCTTTGAACCATACCGTAACGCTCTCCCCGTCGGGAATACCTGCGTTTTTCAGTTTTTCTTTTGCCCCGGCAAGCGTTTGCAAGGGCCCGGCGAGTGTGCCTGCATTTGCATCGTTGCCGTCGGGGGATACCACAAGGTCATATGTGCCCATTGCAAATTCTCCTTCGTCAAAAGCGGTCTTCTCAAAAGAGGCAGGCTCGGTGAACACACCTTCTTCGCTTTTTGCAGGGAACAGCCACAAACTCAACAATGTGATGATTGCCGTCAACACGGACATGATTTTTTGCTGCAGCATACTGTAAACCTCCGTACTCAAATTGTCTCTATTTTATTGCTTTTCCGGAATATTGTCAACTTTTTTTACGCGGCGGACATACGTAACGCGGTTTGCCTTGACTTTTGTTGCCGTATTCGATCGCCTCTTTCGGACAGCGGCAGATGCAAGCCATGCAGTGTGTGCAATCTTTTCCCCAAACGGGCTTTCCGTCTTTTATGTGTATGTTATTCAGCACACAGACCTGTTCGCATTTTCCGCAACCGATACACGCGTCGGTCGCATAAAAGGGCTTGGCTTTGACACAAACCGCGTAAAACACGGGATTGACGATGTGTGTTTTTAACTTCTGTGTAAAATTTGCCCTGTACGGCGGAAAATCCTGTCCTGTGCGCACGCAGGCAATTGCGTTTTGTATGCTTTCTTCCGCTTTGGCAATGATTTTTTGTGCCGTCGCAGGCTTCGGAACATTGAACATGGCAATGTAGTTTTCGGGCATCACCACTTCCGCTACACCGCGAAAGCGCAGACCTTTCTGTTTGCACAATGCCGCAAGCATCCGTTCCACGTCTCCGATGTCATCGCCGCAGGTCATCACGAAATAAGCATCTCTGCACCCCTCAAACCGACTGTTTCGGATAAAATCGGCAAATATATGCGGCAACTGCCAGCAGTAGGTCGGTGCACAGAAGATCCACGGCTTGTCGCTGTGCAGAACCGCAGGCTCTTTGCTTCTGATGCTGTCAAAGCAGTCAAACAGTGCATCCGGCACCGCCTCGGCAAACGCTTCGGCGCAATAGCGGCTGTTGCCCGTGCCTGTGAAGTAAATGACCATGGTAAACCTCCGTGGGATAGAGTTGGTATGAGATCATTATACAGGTTTTGGGTGGATATTGCAATAAAAAAGACGATTGCAAATCTGTTTTTGACATATAGATAGTACGTTTGTTTTTATTATGATTTATTATTTTACAACCGGATAGGACTCGACTCTCGCACTGCGGTGCCAGGACAGAGCCGCACCGCTTCAAATCCCTTCAGGATAAACAAGGTAAAAAAGCAGTATAACGGTGCGTAAGGTGTAGCAAGAAAAGCACAAAGGTGAGTAACCGTACTGTTCGATATGTTAGAATTGTTCAACCTCTGCCGAGCAATCAATTACTACCTTTTTGCACTTAGCACAATGGTAAGCAGTGCAAGTAGGTCTTGTCCAATTATGAGAAGTCAATAGGATTTCTTCTTTGCCTGTTGTATCCGGAATAAACCAGTTTTTATGTGGTTTGGTTGTAAAAAAAATCTGGCGAGCACTCTGGACGACACCACTTTTCATTTCGTTACCGCAATAAGGACATTTCATACAATCACGCTCCTTTGTACTTGTTTATTGAACAGATTATATCACTTTTTTTGAAACAAATCAAGGCGAAGCCTTGTATATCATCATTGCGAAAGCGTAATGCACCTGCGGTGATGATATGCCAGTGCTTTTGCAGTGGATAAAAAATACCCGTTCCGAAGAACGAGTATTTTCTGGAAATCATATCTAATTTTGATACATAGGTTTAGGGGTTGTGCAAAACCGAGAGGGGTTGTGCATCAGTTTAATTTAAGTAATCTCTTAGGTTCCGGACAGATTTCCGCGGGTAAATTCATTTAACCGTTAAAAAGATTTTATGCAGACCGTGTTTTTATATCCCACGGAAAATGTTTGTTAAAATCTGTAGCCTTGCTCAAGAGCCGGTTGGCGTACAAAACCTTGCTTCAGATTTATTTCCTTGCCCTCTTGTGCTGATTCGTGAAAAGCACACATAAGGTCAAGTACATGAAATGTCTGTTCATGGTTTGCACGGGGCGTTCTGCCCTCACGAAGTGCAGTGCACATATCTGCAACGCCTATGCCGCGGCTGTTTTCGCAGTAATCATATTCAATGGGAATTTCCTCAAAACAATCGGATGAAGCCTTCAACAGTTTAACCGGTCCGCCGAAACCGTTGGGGTCGGGGACGATGATGCTGCCCTTGGAGCCGAAAACCTCAACACAAGCCTGATGATCGTCATATACATCAAAGGTTGTGGTAAGTGTGCCGATTGCGCCGTTTTCAAACTTAAGAAGACCGGCAATGTGCGTTGGTACCTCAACGTCAATGATTGTGCCGTTAAGCGGTTCGGATGTAATGAGTCTTTGGGGAAAAGTAATACGGGTATACGCCATAACACTTTTTACAGCCCCTGCAAGATTTATCATACAGGTAAGGTAATACGGGCCCATATCAAACATAGGACCGCCTCCCACTTTATAATAAAAAGCAGGACCCGGGTGCCAGGACTCGTGACCGTGGCAACGCATGGATGCATTAACAGCTACCACATCTCCGATTGCGCCTTCATCAATCAGTTTTCTGCAGGTCGCAATACCGCCACCGAGAAACGTATCGGGAGCACCACCCAATAAAAGTCCCTTTTCCTTTGCGAGATTGACCTGCTTTTCACCGTCTTCACGGCAGATTGCAAGAGGCTTTTCACAGTAAGCGTGTTTGCCTGCTTCCAGTGCCATCATATTGACAATGCAGTGCTGATCGGGAGTGGTGATATTGACAATAAGTTCAATTTCACTGTCAGCCATGATTTCTTCATCTGTAAAATACGCTTTGGGAATGTTGTATTTTTTCTGTGCGGCAAGTGCTTTTTCGGGAATCAAATCACATACGGCTACAACATTTACTTTATCAGCGAACATCCCTGTCAGGTTTGTAAGATAAATTCCGCTGATGTTTCCGCAGCCGACGATTCCCACATTGACCTTTTTCATAATAAATCACCTTATCAATACATTTTTTCGTTACTGGAATATTGTTCGGGATCCGGTTTTGTGTTACGGAAAAGTTCCTTGCCCTCTGCTGCCCAGAGCATTCCTCTTCGCATCATTTCCTGTGCCTCGGGAATGTCAAAAACATCATTGTGATGACCGAGAGAATTATAATAAACTCTGCCGTGTCCCCATCGTTTGGTCCATGCAACGGGAACATCAACTTCACCGTTGGCTGCGTGATAGTAATTAACTACGGGATAGCGGGTCGTGGCAAGCACCTCGTTGGCAGGGTCAATATGTACATAATATTGCTCGGATGAGACTTCAAAATCCTGAATACCCTCTACCAGAGGAGAGGAGCCTCTGCGTATATTGACTTTGTACGGAGTTTTATCTCCGCCGGGATGCGATACCCACTGACCGCCTGTCATAAACTGCCATTCAGTGTCATTTCTGAAAGCATCGCACATACCGCCGTGACATCCTGCAAGCCCTACACCGTATTTTCCTACAGCTTCAGCGGCTGCAACAGACTGCTCGCGTGTTATTTCTCCCATAGTCCATACGGGAACAAGCAAATCAATTTCATTCAATTCTTCTCGATTGTCAGCGAGGACCTGCAATGTATCAAAAATCCTGACATCAAAACCTTCTTTTCTGAGTATTTCGGCAAAACGCTCCGAAACCAAATCCGGTTCATGTCCGC
Source organism: Clostridia bacterium (assembly GCA_017396895.1). GTDB lineage: Bacteria > Bacillota > Clostridia > Oscillospirales > Acutalibacteraceae > RUG806. The sequence goes on along the minus strand of JAFQKN010000119.1, from coordinate 2,554 downwards.
CCCAGCCGCCTTTGATGATCCATGCAACTTTCATTTTTTATTTCTCCTTTATATGTTGCAGGCTAAAGCTGCACCTTCTTTTTCGGATTCAAACATCAAATCTACCACCTTCATTACACGAAGTGCCTGTTCGGGTGTTACGATCAGAGATTCTTTCCCGTAAATAACGTTTACAATATTTTTGTAATAGTCTGCCCAATCGGTATTGACTTGAGGAAGAGGTATTTCTGTCATGGTGTATTCGGGACGCGGTGCCATGGTTCTTGTGGGGCCTGCCGCCGTGTAAACAATATCATCGGACCATTTCATTTCGGCATTTTCTTTCAACTTCAGAAAACGTCCGTTTCCGTTCCAGTCGTCTATCTGAATTGTGCCCTGGGTACCCTGAACGTGCCAACGCGGAAGATTGATAAGACAGTTTGTGCTCATTTCCATCATATATGAGCAACCGCTTTCAAAACGCAGGAAAAGATGAATGTTATCATCTACACCGGGAGAATACATGCTGAGCAGATGAGCATTTACACCAACAACCTTTTCACTGAACATATTCATTGCTTGGTCTATAAGATGAATCCCCCAGTCAAGAAGCATTCCGCCGCCGTTTTCCTTGTAGCCTCTCCAGCCGTGCATAGAACCGCGGGAACCTTGCACAATACTTTTGACCATATAAACCTGACCAAGTAAGCCCTCGTCCTTTGCTTTTTTGATTATGCAGTAATCTTTATCCCAACGGCGGTTCTGATGAATTGAAAAAACCTTGCCGGTTTCATCACGAACAGCAATTATCTCTTCAAGCTCGGCGGAATTCAGAGTTACGGGCTTTTCACAGATAACATTTTTACCTGCTCTTAATGCCTTTATTGCAAGATCCTTATGAAAATTATTGGGGACGGCAATCGTAACGATATCAACGGTTTTATCAGCAAGAAGCTCATCAAGTGAAGAATAAGCATAATATCCTTTTGCACGGGCATTTTCCAATGCTTCGGGACGGATGTCATAAGCACCGCAAACCTCTATTTCAGGTATTTTATTGCTGATATTCTCGGCGTGCCAGCTTCCCATACCGCCGAAGCCAATAATTGCAAGACGTAATTTTTCCATAAAAATTCAATCTCCTTCCACACCCGGAATTTAATTATAACAGATATAACAGAGGAGTATCAACCTCTGAAATCAGCATAACATTTGTACGGAAAAATTGCAAGACAGTTTTTTTTATGAGTGTTTTTAACAAGAAAAATTGCGGCGAAATCTGTGTATATCATCCATGCGTAGCGGTGTATATCATCAATATAATAGTATACACACCCGAAGGTGTGATGACATACATCTTGACAGCTGATGAGATACAATCGGCTTTGCCGATTGATAATATGCAAAGCTTTCGCATGAGATAAAAAAAGAAATATCCGACAACATCATATGATACTGTCGGATGTTTGGTGGACCTGAAGGGATTCGATTTGCGCACTGCGGTGCTCGGTCAGGTGCGGCTCTGACAGGCTGACGGCCCCGTCCCCCTTTGTCTGCGTTGCAGACATTTCCCCCACACTGTGGGGGAATCTTCCCCGGACTGTTCTCTGTGCCGCTCGTCCTTCGAATCCCTTCAGGAGATGCAAGGTAAAAAACAATAACGGCACCCGCCGGCACCGTTATTATTTTCTATGGGAATAACTTCGTTATTTGATACAATGCAACGCTATTGTGCCCAGCGTTGCATTCGTTAAATGATTGAATGTACAAAACTATTTCTATTATTGTTTATATTTGTGAGTCAATAAAGTCAACGATATGTTCAAGCACTCGATTTTTGTCATTATTACAACCTTGCCAAGTAGTAATAAAAAAGTCCAAGAATCGATCCATAGCAAATTTAATATCTTTTGTCCTGCTTTTTGCATAACTCCCCAAATATCTGACAATAATTTCATTATTTAAGCTCTTAAATAAGCAGCGTAGGTATGCTTTGGATACACCTTTATCAAAAGCAAAACAGATTAATTCCTTAAAGAAACTAAGAAAGCAACGGTACACACGATTATCTGTTAATTCTTCAAAATCAATATCAAAAAAAGCATATACTTTTTCAAACAGCTCCGCTGTGGTTGCCTCGTGTTTTGGAAATTCAGCATTCATGTTTTCTTTCATTTGTTCAAGGTATGCCATTAATTCAACTTCTGTATTCACTGATGCAGCCCTCCTATTTCTAGTGTAATACTTGGTGTGCCGAGCACTTACAGTATACTATATTTTTCCATATAAAGTAAATACCACCATTGATACGATTGTATCAACAGTGGTACTAGTTTTGGTGGAACTGAAAGGATCCGATTCGCGCACCTGCGGGTGCTTGGTCAGGTGCGGCTCTGAACATCCCCCGGATGTTCATTCACTACCGCGCCGCTTCGAATCCCTTCAGGCTGACAAGGTAAAAAATAATAACGGCACCTGTGGGCACCGTTATTATTTTCTATGGTGGACCTGAAGGGATTCGACTCTCGCACTGCGGTGCTCGGTCAGGCGCGGCTCTGAACATCCCCCGGATGTT
>JAFQKN010000118.1 GCA_017396895.1 Clostridia bacterium | reverse complement strand
GTCGCCCATCGCAATGGGCGAAACACCCCTATCCCCTAAAAAGCGCAGGAGAGTAGAAAAACAATTGAGTATTGTTTTTCGTAGAGAACCCTCGCCGGGGGTTCTCTATTGTGCCAAAGGCACAACGATAACAAATGATCTGCTAAATCATAATTTATCTTTTTTACAATTTCCAAACTTCCCGTGAAGAACCAATAAAATGAAAGCGGTGTGATCTGATTCGTTACAGATCACACCGTTCATTTTATTTATTTTTCTTTTTTTTTGTTCAAAAATATGCTGCACACAAACAAAAGCAACGTACCCGTTAAAACGGTTAATGCCGCAAAATCGTAGCCCCATATCGTGTCCTCCAAGGCGGCAAAATCACCGAAGCGCACTTGCAGATCCGTGATGAGAGTGGGCAGATATACGCACAGCGCGCAGAATAGAAAACTGAATACCGAAAATTGCTGTTTGTCCGATAAAACGGACAATATTCCGAATGTCCATGCGCAGAGACCGAGCGCGATCGCAACAAGATTCAAAAGTCCCGAATGAAATAGCATTTCCATAAAACCGAAACTCGGTATCATGTTGTCACTGCTGCCGATGATTACAATGACCGTGCAGACAGCAAGTCCTGCAAGCAGACAAAACAGCAGATACAGCAAGCCTTTTTTCTGTCTTTGTTTGTTTCTGGTTTTTTCTTCCGTTGACAGTTCGGAGACGGTTTGCACCGCTTTTGCGGCGGTTTCGTTTTCAAGACCGAGTATTTCTGCGGCCGAAATGCCGAGCACCTCCGCCAACGGTTGCAAAAGGGAAAGATCGGGATAGTTCAGTCCGCGTTCCCATTTGCTGACCGCCGCAATGGATACGTGAACACGTTCGGCAAGTTCTTTTTGCGTCCAGCCTTTTTCTTTTCTTGCCTGTGCAATGCGGGCACCTGTTTGTTGTTCATTCATGCGCATCGCTCCTTTCTGCTGTTATTGTAATCCCGTTTGCGGTGAAAAGCAATCGACTTAAAGTTAAATCGCCCGATGTGAATGCGAAACAAGAAAAAAAGAACCGAAAACCGATGTTTTACAGTTCTTTTTTTGAATCATTCAGTTTGTGCAACGCTTGTCAAGGCCGCAACGACTTTTTCAAGACAATCCAAGGCCGTTTCTCCGGATTGGAGTTTGACGGTGTAATACGGTCTTTGGGTTGCGCTTGCCATCACTCTGCCGCGCAGTTGCGTTGCAAGAACGGAAAGCACGTTTTTGTCGATTTTTTCCACGTACAGCAACATGGAATCTCCGCGTTGCGCAATCTCAAAAATCCCTTTGTCGGCACAGGCGTTTTTCAGCAAGGCCACTTTGATAAGACCGAGTACGCTTGCAGGCGGCTCACCGAAACGGTCGATGAGTTCGTCCGTCACGTCCATGGCATCTTCCTGCGTGCGGATATCGGCAATACGGCGATAGACGGAAAGACGCTGTGCATAGACGCCGATATACAGTTCGGGGATGTGTGCATCGATCTGAATATCGACCTGACAGTCGCGTTTCTTTTCTACGGGTTTGCCCGACTGTTCCTCCATGGCTTCGTTGAGGAGTTTGATGTACATATCGTAACCGACCGCTTCGAGATGTCCGTGCTGTTGGGCACCGATCAGATTGCCCGTGCCGCGGATCTCCATATCGCGCATGGCAATGCGGAAGCCCGAACCGAACTCGGTGTATTCACGGATTGCATCCAGACGTCTGCGTGCAATTTCAGTCAGTTCCTTGTCTTTCCGGAAGGTGAGGTACGCGCTTGCACGGCGAGTGGAACGGCCGACTCTGCCACGGATCTGATGCAACTGTGCAAGTCCCAGGCGGTCTGCATCCTCAATGATGAGCGTGTTTGCATTCGGTACATCCACCCCTGTTTCGATGATGGTTGTGCACACGAGAATATCAATTTCGCCCTCAGTCATTTTTCTCCATATTTCGGAGAGTTCTTCCTCTGCCATTTTGCCGTGACCGTAGGCAACGGTCGCATCAGGGAACAGATCTTTGATCTCGGCGGCTTTGGAGGAGATGTCACTCGTTTTGTTGTAAAGATAAAACACCTGACCGCCGCGACGCAGTTCTTTGGAGATGGCCTGCGCAAGAATGCCCATGTCGTGTTCCATCACGTAGGTCTGCACGGGATATCTGTCCAAGGGGGCTTCTTCAATGACCGACATATCGCGGATGCCCGTCATGGCCATGTTGAGCGTTCTCGGAATGGGTGTTGCGGAGAGTGTCAGCACATCAACGGAGGGGAAAAGCTGTTTGAGTTTTTCTTTCTGTGCCACGCCGAAGCGTTGTTCTTCGTCCACGATGAGAAGTCCCAAATCGCGGAATTCTATTTCTTTGCCGAGCAGTTTGTGCGTGCCGACAAGAATGTCGATGCTGCCCGCTTTGAGTGCTTTTTTGATCTCTTTTTGCTGTTTGGGGGTACGAAAACGCGAGATCATATCCACATAAATGGGGAAACCTTCAAAACGGCGCAGGATGGTACGGTAATGTTGCAAAGCAAGAATGGTCGTCGGTACAAGAACGGCACACTGTTTGCCGTCGGCGGCACATTTGAATGCCGCACGCAGAGCCACTTCCGTTTTGCCGAAGCCGACGTCGCCGCACAGCAGTCTGTCCATCGGACAGGGCTTTTCCATGTCGCCTTTGATCTCATCAATGCAACGCAACTGGTCGTCCGTTTCATCAAATTCAAAACGGCGTTCAAAATCGTTCTGCATATCTATATCGGGCGAAAATGCAAAACCGGGCGTGCTTTGTCTTTGGGCATACAGTTTTATCAACTGCTCAGCCATATCTTTGACCGCGCCCTTGACTCGCATTTTGGTTTTGAACCATTCGGCAGAGCCTAAACGGTTGATCTTGACCGTGCGTTTTCCGTCCTCCTCATGGGGGCCTATGTATTTGCTCACGAGGTCTAATTTTGTAACGGGTACGTACAGAACGTCGCCTTTTGCGTACAAAATCTTAATGTAATCTTTGACAAAACCGTTCATTTCCACTTTCTCGATGCCGTCAAAGATGCCGATGCCGTTGATTTCATGCACAACGTAATCGCCTTTGTGCAGTTCGTCGAGTGAGTTGAACGCATTGGGATTTTTCTTTTTTGTGTGTTTGACACTTTTTTGTACTCTGCCTGCCATGCGGCTGTAGGTGACAAACAGAATTTTTTCACCCGGATAGTCAATGCCGTAGGAAACGGCACCGGGCAGAATGTTGATATATCCTTTTTGAAAGAGCAGGGGCGGTTTGCGGCACAGCAGAACGGGGTAGTTGTCTTCCGCCAGTTCTTCAATGAGACCTTCCGCCGCTTTTTCCGTGCCTGCAAACACAATGACGGTGTAATCACGCTTGAGAAGCGGATCGATGTCCTCGGTCAGCAGACGGTAAGATCCGTCCCAGCCCGAACCTTGCGAACAGTTGAATGTGAGCAGATCTTTTACGGGCGTGTCAAAACTGCCGCGCGTGAAATTATCAAAATAGATCGCGCCGCTTTTTTCAAAAACACGGACCAAGTCTCTGAATGTGATGCAGTAATCGTCCAGACCTTTGCACAAGACACCGTCTTCAAACAGTTCTTTGATTTCCTGCAAAAGCAGTTCGCTTGCGGCATTTGCTTTTTCTTTTACGTTGAAAGAATCGCACACGAACAGCATCGCACCGTCCAGATAGTCAAGCACCGTTGCGCTTTTTTCGTATGCCAGAGGTAAATACTTATCCGCACAGGACAGACGGATGTCCGCGCGTAACAAGTCTGCATCTTTTTGCAGATTTTCTTTGGCTTTTGCGGCGTATTTCCCGCGCAGGGAAGAAGCAAGTGCTTCTATTTTTTTGCCGAGATCGGCATTGGAATCAAATAATACTTCCGTTGACGGGGTAATGCGGATGCAATCAATTGCGTCGGTTCTGCGCTGTGTCTGTACTTCAAAAGAGGAAACCGAGTCGATCTCGTCACCCCAGAATTCAATACGCACGGGATTTTGCGCATCGGGAGGGAAAAAATCCAACAATCCGCCGCGTGCGGAAAACTGGCCGGGGCCTTCCACCATGTCACTTTGCGTATAGCCCGCACCCGACAGTGCATACAAAATTTCTTTCGGGCCGATCTGTGAGCCGGTTTTAATATGAAGACTGCGTTTTTTCAGTTCTTCGGGCGGCACGGTGCGTTGCACGGCGGCCTCTGCCGAAAAAACGAGCACTTCGCATTCGTTGTTCAGCAGGCTTGACAGGGCGCCGATGCGTTTTTGCTCCAATTCTCTGGATACACTTTCCGCAGAATGAAACCGAAAATCACGCGCAGGGTAGAGCACCGCATTCGTGCCCATGGTAACGAGATCCGCACACAGTTTGACCGCCGCCGCTTCATCGGGCATGACAACAAACGCCTTGCGACCGATATCGGCGCAAAGCGAGTGGATCAGATGGGCTTTGGGAGCCGGCGGCAAACCGATCACGCCCATCGGCAGTTTGTTTTTTTCGATGTTTGTACGAATCGTATTGTATTCCTTACAATTGTGCAAAAGTCGTGCAAAACAACTCATGCGTCGTTCTCCTTCTTTTTCGGTTCTTTATCTTTGGCGGCTTTTCCTGCAAGAAATCCGCCGGTGAAAATGACGGGAAGTAAAAAAATGAAGAGGACGGCAACGAAAACAAAAATGCGGCTGCCCGAGAAATCGGTCAGAAACAGATTGACCGCTTCATTGAAAGCAAAGCCGATGCTCTTGGCAGGCATGGAAAGAACGGTGGTGACCGCCAACACAAAACGGGAAAAAGCATTGTTTGCGCCGTCTGTGAAAATGAATTGCGAAATGAACGGACACAAGATGCACACGACAGACAGTACGCTGTCTGCACCGATAAACTCCGCAACACGTCCGTGTTTGCCGAACAGAAGTCCCGTAAGAAACGCAAGGATCGTCAGCAAAAACGGCAGAAACAGGGAGAGGATCCTGCAAACGACACCGAAAGCGGAGGTCTGTTCAAAAAAGGATCCCGCCTCACTGCCGACATAGGTGTTGACCGCAAGCATACAGACCGCAAGCACCAACACCGTTCCGAAAACGGAACAGAGCACCGAGATGATTTTTTTTGTTTTTTTCATACAAATGTCACCTTACAAATGTTAACCGTTGTATTTGTTCATTGCGCCTTCCGTGTCACCGTCCACAAGCAATTCCAATGCAAGAACGGCACGTTCAAACGATTTTTTGAGCGTTTCGCACTGCTCTTTGGAAAACTTGCTCAGCACGTAGTCTTTCAGATCGTCCTCAGGATTCTTGCGTTCACCGATGCCGATCTTGATGCGCGGAAACTGATCGCTGTTGAGTTGATAAATGATGCTTTTGATGCCGTTGTGACCGCCTGCACTGCCGTTTCTGCGAATGCGCAACGTTCCGAACGGAATGGAGATGTCATCAAAGAGAATGATGACCTTTTCGGGCGGAATTTTGTAGAAATCCGCCGCCTGTTTGATGGCTGTTCCCGAGTTGTTCATATACGTCTGCGGGCGCATCAGCAGGCAAGGGTGGCCGTTTACGAGGGCCGTTGTCACAAGCGATTGCCATTTGACTTTGTCGCAACGCACTCCTAATTTATTGCACAGAACGTCCATGCACAAAAAGCCTGCGTTGTGGTGGGTATATTCATATTCTTTGCCCGGATTTCCCAGTCCCGCTATGATAAATTCGGGTTTTCCGACAGCCACGGTCGGTTCTGTTTTTTTCTTTCTGAAAAATGCCATGTTTATTTCTTACGGCCGGTTTTTTCAACCCAGCCCTCCTTGTTGGTTTGTCTGGCTCTTGCAATGGCAAGGTGCATGGGCGGTACGTCTTCTGTGATGGTGGAGCCTGCCGCCGTGTAAGCGTTTTTGCCGATTCTGACGGGGGCTACGAGATTGGTGTTGCAACCGATGAAGCAATGATCCTCAATCACCGTGCGGTGTTTGCGCAGACCGTCATAATTGGTCGTGACCGTTCCGCAGCCGAAGTTGACACCGCTGCCCACATCGGAATCCCCGACGTAGGTCAGGTGAGAAACGCTTGTTTTATCTCCGATGGTGGAATTTTTGATCTCGGTAAAGTTGCCGCAATGTACGTTTTTGCCGATGTGTGAATTGGGACGCACGTGCATGAACGGGCCGAGGTCTGCGCCGTCATCGATCACGCTGTTTTCAGCCTGCACGCGGTTGAGAACGCAACCGTTGCCGATCCTGCAATCCGTGATCAGCGAGGACGGGCCGATCACACAGTTGTTGCCGATCACACAGCCTTCGCGGATGATCGTTCCGGGCAGGATCTGCGTGTCGGCACCGATCACACAGTCGGGTGTGATGATAACACCGTCCGTAAAAGGAATATCCGCACCGTCAAGCATGAATTTTTCAAGGGCTTTGCGGCGTGCGATCTCGTTGAGTTCGTGCAACTGCACTCTTGTGTTGGCACCCAGAACCGCATCGGGGTTTTCGGACGTGAATGCGCAGACGGTCTTGCCTTCACCGAGAAGGATATCCACCGTATCGGTCAGATAGTATTCACCTTTTGCGTTGTCGTTTTTCAGTTTGCCGAGCACGTCGGACAATACGTCTGCGTTGAACCACATGACACCCGAATTGATCTCGTTGATCTTTTTGACTTCTTCGGTAGCCGAGGCTTCTTCGGTGATGCAGAGGAATTTTCCCTGTGCATCGCGAACGATCCTGCCGTAGCCGTAGGGATTTTCCACGCAAGCGGAAATAACGGTCTGTGCGGCCTGTGCGTTTTCATGCTGTGCGAGTGCATCGCGGATGGTTTTTGCATCCGCAAAAGGAGCGTCACCGTTGAGGATGAGAATGTTCGCACCTGCATGGGCGGCAATGAACTCTTTTGCCTGCATCACGGCGTGTCCCGTGCCGAGACGTTCTGCCTGATGCACGGTCTGTGTTCTGCCTGCAAGGTGTGTTTCAAGCAGGTCTGCCCGGTAGCCCGTAACCACGCAAATATCTTCAATTCCCGCTTCTTTTGCCGCATCGATCACCCAATCGATCATGGGTTTGAACAGCACTTCTGCCATGACTTTCGGCTTGTCGGACTTCATGCGCGTACCCTGACCGCCTGCCAGAATGACGGCTGCGTTTTTGTTCATATAAAAACCTCCATGAAAAGCAATGCATTAAATAAAATTCACTGAACTATTATTATATCATACAGATATGTCGGTTTCAAGTATTTTCAAGTTGTTTTTTATTGTTGCTTGCATGGTTAGTTTGCTGAAAAAGGGTGGACATTTTTAGTCAATTCTATGAAATTTTAATTTTTTGTGAATTATTTGTTGACTTCATTTCTCTTATTATTTATAATAATAACGATTGTAAAGAAACTGAAAAGTTGTGCCGATCGTATCGGCGCAACACAATCAAAGGAGGAACTCTTTATGAAAGCAACCCGAATGAACAAGCGAATGACGGCGTTCGTGTCTCGCTTTGTGCTGGTGCTTGCCATGCTTTGTCTGGTCGTTACGGCTCTGCCCGCAGACGGCTTTACGGTCATGGCGGCAACAAACGAAGTGTTTATCGGCACCGTTGACAACTGGGAGGATTATATTTCTTCTGCGCAGGTAGGTGATACGGTCAATGCCAAAATGCTTGCAAGTTTTGAAGTACCTTACGGAACCACGCTGACGGTTCCCGAAGGTGTTACGGTCAATCTGTACATGGACAGTAAGACGATTTCTTCCACGAACAACGGATGGGAAAACGTCAATATGAATCTAATTGACAACAAAGGCACATTCAATATTTATTCCGGCACACCTGACAGACCGAACAACGGTAACGCTGCGATTATTGTCAATAATACAAGAACCGGCATGAAAGCAGAAGTAGGTGAAGACGGTGATGAAATTGAATATTGTACCGGCAACCTTATTGCCATACAGAACAGCAATCATATTGTTGTAAACAAAGGTGTAAGCATCACAACTCATGTTGAAATGGTCTATGAAAGCGCAGAACTCAGCGGTCTTGTATGGATTGACAGCGGTAATACCGACGTTTCTACAATGGCAACCGGTATTTACAATGTCAGCAATGATGATGTGTGTGTGATTAATGAAGGCTCCGTAAGTGCAACCGCAATATCCAAAGGTATTGCGTATGACTATGCACACAATCAGGCTGAGTTTGCGTTCGCAAGATCTATTTTGGGCGGTACTGTAACCGTCAATGGCGGCAGTAATATTTCTGCTCATGCCGAAACCTATTACAACAGTGCAAACCAAAATAATAAGGACGTTTATTCTGTTACGGAAGCTTATTGTATTGCTTCAGCCGGCAAAATTACGGTAAACGGCGGTGATTTTACCGTTTCCGGTAAATATGACGGTGAAGACGGTGTTGGTGGAACTGAATATTCAACGATGAATGTCGGTGTTCTCGGTTACTACGGCACAAACCCCACCGTAACAGACGGTAACTTCAACGTAAAAGTCAATGAGCCGGCAACCACCAATTCCGGTCTGAATCAGTATACCGTTTCGTCTGTCGCAAAGGCTTTCAGAGTTCCTACCGTTGTCAATCCCGGTCGAGGCACGGATTCTTTCAATACACTCAAAAATGCCGCTTCCAGCGGTAACTATCTGGATGAAACAGGTTATGTGCATACCCCCGGTTCTGCAAATTCTTCCGACGGCACTGCCGTCAAGACCATTCAGCGCGGTGCAATCAACGGCACGGGTTCGGTCGTCAATACCCGTATCCACGTGATCTACCGTTTCTGGCAGAGCACGGGTAAGAGTTATCTGCTTGATTATGTTGTAAAAGGCACGGATGATGCAAGGATCACCAACGAAGCCGAACTGTACATCAACGGAACTCTAAACACGAATAACACCACTTCTGTCGGTAACAACAACGATCCGCAGCAGTTGACCATCAGAATGTATGAATCCGCAAACAAATACTACTGGGATATGATCAACGTCGCCTATGCACTGGGTGGCTCCAAGTACTACAATGACTTCACAGCCGAGCATTTTGAAAAAGAAGGTACGCGTGAAGGCATGGTCAAGTCCTTTGAAGGTGTCAGTGCGGCAGGAAACAGCTATGTGGAATATACGTATAACGTAACTTCTGCCGCACCGCTTTACATTTATGTAGACTATTATCAGAAACCCTCCTCCGATGTGCAGGCGATCTTCGGTTCCTCCAATACAGTCGAAGTGACCTATACGGGCAATGCTCCCGTTGCCAATGAAACACCCGGTTTTGCCGCAAGAATCATCATGTCCGGTAATGCGGGCACGATCTGGACGGACGATTACAACCTTGCCAACAAGGAAGACAGTTCTCTGTTGGATGTCAACTATTCTTACGTCAACAACAATAATACCGATGATGCAGGTGTGGGCTTGCCGATCAATGCAGGTACGTATACCGTTTCCTATACTTTGGAGGACGATACGAACATCGACCGCGATGACGACGTATTCTCCAAAAACAGAAAACCGTTGAGCGGACAGTTTACCATGCGCATCAACCGCGCCTATGCACTGCGCGGCAATCTGCCCGAAACACTGACGTTGCAATACGGCGAAACGCTCGGCGATAAACTTCCGTTGAACGGCTTGCAGGCAACGGGTGTCAACAACGAAGCCCCCTCCGGTACGTTCATGTTCACCAACGGCACGGCAGATTCTTCCGCATACAAAGACGTTTGCGTGAATAACAGCCTGCAGATTACGTGGAGTCCTTCTGCAAACGCTTCCAACTATCAGCAGACCACGTTCACCGTTTATTACACCGTCACGCCCGCAACGCTTACCATTGCTCCCACTGCGGCGGCTGTTGTTTACGGCAATGAAAACTTCAACACTCCTTACAGTGCCACCGTATCGGGGCTTGTAGCCAACGATAAAACGGACGTCAGACTTTCTGCCGTACTCAGCGCACTGTCCTATACGATCAACTATACGGGTACCGATTATGTTGAGTACGTTCCCGGCAACATCAACGTCGGTTCCTATTACATCCAACCCAAACTGGCATCCATTCCGGGATTCCTCTCTAACTATAATGTTGTTTATAATTATGGAGAAGGCTATGCTTCTTTGGCAGTGACCGCACGTCCTCTGACCGTTTACGGTGTCGCGACCGAAAGACCGTACGATCCCGACGATCAGACTGCAACGGTCGTACTGACCATTACCGACGGTATTTTTGAGGGTGACATCGTTACCATCGAACCCGTCATCGGTGATCTGAAAGTGAACACCGTCGGCAAGCAATATGTGGAAAACGTGGATAAGACCGTTGCCACCAATGCTCTTTCCGGCGCGGACAAAGACAATTACACCGTTTCTTTCCTTAACTTTGAAGACGGATCGGCAAAACCGATGGTCAACATCGTAAAAGCGGTTCCCGAAATCGCTCTGCCTGTTGTTGCCGGTTCCCGTTATTACACACTCGGCGGCAAGTTGGCAGATATCAACCTCAATGCAGGTTATACACCCGCTGTAGACGGTACGTGGAGTTGGGATGATGCGAACACCAATCCGCAGGTTTTGGTGGATACGTATCCCGCAACCTTTACGCCTTTTGATACGGATAACTATCTGACCTATTCCGCAGAGATCCCCGTTGAAGTTCTTGCTTCTGACGTAGTGATCACTTACAATGCAAGTTTGACCTACGGTGATCCCAGACCGGATATCACACAGTATGCCTACACCTGCGCAACGGATCCTGCGTTCTCCATTGCGGCTGTCACGACTTCCGGTAACATTTATCCCTCTACCACCTATGACCAGTTTGACGGGGTTACGGATGAAGGTTATGTTGTTACGCTGACGAATTCCAATTATAAAGATGTTAACGGCAACTACAATCTCATCATTGAAAACGGTTTGATTACGGTGGCTCCCAAAACCATCACCGTTACAGCCGACGATGCCGTGATTACCTACGGTGAATCTTTCAACACGCTCTTTGGCAGAACCGTCAGTTATTCCGATGATTTTGTCGGCACAGACACTCCCAATGCGCTGACCAAAAACGGTTCGGAACCGAATTATTCCTTCAGTTCCGATTACGACTTTGACAGTAACTATCAGGCAGGCTATTATACCATTTATGTGACAATGTCTGCTGATGATATGTCCCCGAACTATTCGATCACCTTTGCTACGGGTTCTCTTGAAGTCAAAAAGGCAGACCTTGTGATCGCAGGTACGACCGTTAACGTCAACTACAATGAAGACGTTGACCTGCGCAATGCTTACGTGCTGACAGGTCTGACGCACGGTGAAACCGAACTTTCGCAAGCCCTCAACGGCACACCGAAGCCCGTTACCTCATACCTCAAGGGTTCTCCCGTTACGGCGGAAGGATATTCCTATTACTTCGATTTCACGGGTGTCAGTTCGGCAAACTATAATATTACCACAACGGTCGGTAAGATCATTGTTAACAAGGTCAACCCCGTTATCACGGTTGCACCCACTGCAAGCGTCCCGTTCGGTTCTGTGCTTGCCGATGCCGTGTTCAGTGCTTTTGAAGCAAATGTGGACGGTAAGTTTGTGTTTGATGCTTCGGATGCCAAACCGCCTTACAGTTCCACACCGTACAACCAGGATGTGATTGTATATTCTGCATCCTTCATTCCCAGCGATACCGTCAACTACAATGTTCTCGGCAATCAGAAAGTCGTTCTGACCATTGAAAAATGTGTTGTGACCGGCGTACCGCAGATCACCGGTTATCCCATGGTCGGCCAGACGCTGACAGCGGATCTGAGCAACATGGTTCCCGCCGATGAGATCAACTACAATTACGTATGGACCGTAGACGGCACAGTGGTTTCCAATGCGAAAACATATACCGTTGCCAACGCAAACGAAACGGTCACACTGACCGTTGTTGCTGCAGGTCCTTACACCGGCAGTGCTGATACGAGCGTTGTTGCTTCTCAGTCTCTGACCATTGCAGATCTCAACAGCATTCTGACGATCGCAGGTCTTGAAGATAAAGTTTACAATGCAACCCAGCAGCAGGTCACTGCAGTCAACAAGAATGCATCCGAAGTGCTTATGGGCAACATTACCGTCAAGTACAACGGTTCCAAGACCATTCCCACTGCGGCCGGCACTTACAACGTCACGGTTGACATTGCACTTCCCGATGATTTCTCCTCCATGACCGTTACGGGCGATGCCGCAACGCAGACTTATGTGGGTGATCAGAAGATCTATGCTCCTGCATCCAACGTAAGCATCGGTCAGTTCACCATCGAAAAAGCTCCCTTTGATGTCAATGTCACGGTTGCCGATAAGGAATACGACGGCACCAACATTGCAACTGCTAGCAAGACCGACATCGTAAACGGTGCTATTGTCAACAACGGTGTTGCTGACGATGTCGCATTCGATGCAGCTGCAACCAACTACCTGTTTGATTCCGCAAATGTCGGCACAGGCAAAGCTGTTACTGTCGGCGGTGCATTCCTGACAGGTTCCTCCAAAGATAACTACGTTCTGACTGTCAATATCACCAATGCCAACGGCGGTGTGATTACAGCAAAAACTCTCAACGCTGCCATCGTTGCTCTGGATCGTGAATATGAAGCCGGCAACACTTCCGTTGAAATCGCATTCGATATTGATCTTTCTACCCTTGCACAGGGTGATACAGATGCCGATGTTTACTTCAACACCGCAACAGCATCCGTCGCAAGCGATAAAGCAGGCAATCAGGAAGTTACCGTTGATGCCGGCAGCATCTCCCTTGCAGGTGCCAAGGCAGGTAACTATATTTGGAGCATTACCAATCTCGACGCTGTAACGGTTGTAATTGAAAAGGCAACACCTGATTATCCGATGCCCGAAGTCGGTATTCTGACCTACGACAGCGGCAGAACGCTGGATGACATCTTCCTCGGTGACTCCCGTTGGTCCTGGGTAAACGGTAACGTCAAACCCGGCGCAGGCACTGTGACCTACACGGCTGTGTTTATGCCCGATGATACCGTCAACTACAAGACCGTGGCCAAGGATGTTACGCTTGTTATCAACAAAGCACAGATCGTGATTACCGCCACGAGTTACACGCTGACTTACGGTGATGCGGCCCCGACCTACGGTTATACCGTAACGGGCCTGACCGGTGCTGATACCCTTGCATCCGTGGCCTCCGGTTATGCCATTGCAAACTGCGCATACGATCTCGGTTCTCCCGTGCGTGCAGACGGCTATCCCGTAACCGTGACCGGCTACTTCACCAGCGCAAACTATGACTTCCGTTACGTACAGGGACTTGTAACCGTCAATCCGCGTCCGTTGTATACGAATGCTACCGTTACAAACCGTAATTATTCCGCATCCAATTATGATGTTGCAATCAGTTTCAGCGAACTGACTAACATCTACACCCCCGACAAAGGCAACGTAACACTTTCCTCCTTTGCCGTTACGGGTACTCTGGAAAACAATGCCGCGGGCACACGTGCCGTCACTTATGAAAAGCCCGTTCTGACCGGTTCTGCCGCAGCGAACTACGTTCTCGTGGTCAATCCGGCTGAATTGACGGTTGAAATTCTCAAAGCACAGCCGCTGAACGTGGTCATGCCCACAACGGCAGTCGTTGTGTACGGTTCTCCGCTGTCCACGGCAGTGTTCACAAGTTCCAAGGAAGGCGACGGTACTTTCCGTCTTGAAAACGCATCTTCCTATCCCAAGGAACACGGTATCTTCAGCGATGTGTACAAAGTGGAATTTATTCCCACTGACAGCGCAAACTATGCAACGCTGACCGCCTTTATTACCTTGACGGTCGAAAAGAAACCGATAGCCGTTTCCGCTTTGCTTTCGGGCAATTATACGGAAGGCGAGACTTTGTACGTCGTTACCACTGCAATTGAAAATACGGTTGCTCCCTACATCAATTATGAATGGTACAGACTCAACAATGCAGGCGACAGCATTTACACCGGAATTAAACTCGGTGAAGGTGCTTCCTACACACTGACCGGTGACGATGTCGGCTCTTACATCGCTTGTGCTGTTACCGTAGATAACAATGCGCCGTACGTTTGTGATGCAGTTGCAGTTTCCGAAGCTGAAATTGCAGAGATCCACAGAACGTTCTGGCAGAAGATCTGGGCTTGGTTCTACAAGATCTTCTCTGCAATCACGCAGTTGTTCGGCGGAATCATGGGCTAAATTCAACAATGGGCACCCCGTTTTCGGGGTGCCTTTTTTTATTTCATGTCTTTTGTGATGTCAGTTGCAACCGCAGCCGTTGTTGCAATTGCAGGTATTGCAGGTGTTGCAGGAATTGCAACCGCAATTGTCGGAACCGAGAAGAATAATGACGATCAGAAGGATGATCCAGCAATTGTTACCGAGAAAGTTCATCTTTTTCCCTCCCTTCGTGCCCTCAATTCATACTATGCCGATTCCGTTTTTGTGTTCAAAAAAGATAAATTATGATTTAGCGGTGTACGCACAATGTAAATTGCTTCGTCAGTATTTAAAGATTTTTGGTCAAGCTTTTGCAAAAGCTTGCGGGTCAAGGGCAGCGCCCTT
>JAFQKN010000117.1 GCA_017396895.1 Clostridia bacterium | reverse complement strand
TCGCGCAAAAAACACCCAAGAATAAACCCCGTTGTATACAAAAATAAAGGGGATCATTCAGTTTTTGCAAAATTTTTTGAAGTGTCCTGAACAATATCTCAAATGTTCCTAAAGAAGATAAAAGCTCGTTTAGCGCGAAGCACTTTGCGTTTCGCAATTAAAAATTTCCTTTACCATGCGTGCCGCACCGTATGCGGGGCTGTGTTTGGGGTGTGTAATGTGTATTTGCGGCAAGGTGCTTTGCAGTACGGTCTGTGTTTGTTCGCGAACGGTGTCGAAATGCGTAAAAATGCTGCCCGTGAGGGCGAGTTCCCCCGTTTGCAGGTCTGCTTTTTTCCAAAGCGCAACCGCCAGTGATGCCAGATTCTGCGCCGCTTTTTCTGCGATCTGCTCTGCGGCGGTGTCGCCGTTTTGCAATGCCGGCAACAATAAAGGCGCGAGGGAGGCGACCTGTCTTTTATCGGTTTTGTCACCGTACAGCCATGCGATCAAACCATGCAGATCGGTGACGTTCAGTTCCCGAAACACCGCTTCGGTAAGTCGTGTCGCAGGCGCACGGCCGTCAAGAGATCGCATTACGGCGATCAAAATATGTTTGCCGATGTCGTAACCGCTTCCGACGTCATCAATGAGGTGCCCCCAACCGCCGCAACGGAATGTATTGCCGTTTGCGTCTCGGCCGACACAGACCGAGCCTGTCCCTGCGATCAGAACTGCTCCCGCACCGTCTATAGCCCCTGCAAGGGCAATTTCCGTATCGCCCGTCAGGTGCATTTTTCCCGCGTATCCCGCCTTTTGTACGGCAGTTTTTATTGTATCTGCCACAGAAGGATTGCTGATGCCTGCCGTGCCGATGACAAGGCCTTCATAATCCTGCAAACTGCCCGACAGCGTACGCATAAAATCTACACAGGCAAAAACCGTTTCTTCGACCGTTTGTGTCGCCGTGCCGTTCGGATTGAGTGCACCGAAAGTCTTTTCGGCCAATATATTTCCACGTTCGTCTGTGATACACACAGCGGTCTTACTGCCGCCGCCGTCCCAACCGCAATCGTACATTAAGCGTCCCCTCCGTTGAAAATGCGCAATGCCGCGGCGATGTGTCCGTCTGCTTTTTGCAGAAGATCCCGCGCTGCCTGTGCGTCCAGATTCAATAAAAGCATGACGATGGCGGTTTTGCAGTGGTAATCACATTGCGCTAAGGCTCTTTTTGCCGTTTCCTGCGTTTCGCCTGTTGCCGTGCACACGATATGTACGGCGCGGTGCATCAGTTTTTCGTTGCTCGCTTTCACATCTGCCATCAGATTGCCGTACACCTTGCCGTGTTTTACCATCACGGCGGTGGACAGCATATTGAGCACCATTTTCTGACACGTGCCGCTTTTCATACGGGTGGATCCCGTGATGACCTCAGGTCCCGGCAAGGGTGCTATGGTGATGTCAGCGTGCTGTTGCATTTCGCTGCCCTTGCAACAGACCAGCGCGATCACCGTTGCGCCGAGTGTTTTTGCATAGTCCATGGCACCGATCACATAGGGTGTTCGTCCGCTTGCGGCAATGCCGACCAGCACGTCACAAGCGCAAAAACCGTGTTTCTGCAAATCAACCGCACCTTGTTCGCGGTTGTCCTCTGCCCCCTCAACGGCTCTGAAAAATGCGGTTTCGCCGCCCGCGATCAAAGCGATCACCGTTTCATAATCCACACCGAACGTCGGCGGACATTCCGCCGCATCCAACGCACCCAGACGTCCCGATGTGCCTGCGCCGCAGTAAAACAGCCTGCCGCCGTTGCGCATTTTTTCATAAATCGCATCAACGGAACGTGCAACCTCCGGCAGAACCGCCTTTACCGCTTCGGCACAAAGGTGATCTTCGTCGTTGATAAGTGCAACCGTTTCTAATGTGGTCAGCGTGTCAATGTGTGCAGATCGCACGTTTTGTTGTTCGGTGTTGAGTTTATGCAGGCCTTCCGCCACGGCAATCACTCCTTTGCTTCTCTTTTACGATATGATCATTATAACATCCCGCAACTCGTTTTACAATCGTTTCATATTCCAAACAGCATGAAATACTTGTTGCGTTCGTTGAAAATATCAAACAAAACATCTGTCAACGCTTCGTCCGTCACGGCATCATATCTCACGTTTTCATCTTCGCGAACTTCTTCAAAGATCACATAACCGCTTTCGGTCTCTTTGGTGCCGTCTTTATATAAAAAACAATACTTTGCGTCTTCGTATTCAATGATATCCGCAATCAAAAAACGGCCGTTTGTGCCCTCGACGGCATTTTTAATTATGACGGTATTTTCTTCCATCCACCTTTTTTTGCAATTCTCATATTCGCGCTGACATTGATTGATATTCACTCCTTTTTCGTTGCACAGTTGTACCGATTCAACCTTGAGTTTGCGCCAAAAAATATCTTTCAGATAGAGTGACAACGGTACAAGAAGATAGTCTTCATCGCTCATGAGTTGCCGAAAAAGCAGGTCTCTTTCATAAATCGGCACCGGAGTATCATCCACCAAACAAATCCTGTGGTTGACTTGAATGCTGTTGTATACCGATCTCAACGCTTTTTCTCGAAGTGCGGTTGCCATATATTCTTCTCCTTTTGAATTTATCAATATCATCGTTTTGCAACTCATATTATATTGTTGAACGGAATGTCCTTCTATAGGGGGACAGTTAAATCCGTTTTTTTTCTTGACTTTTTTTTCTTACATATTAAACTGGATATGACTGATACTACTATACATATCGGTTCATTTTCATTCGGCGGTGGTGTAATGCAAAAACGAAGGAAAAAGAAGATGCTCCTCTTTGCTGTACTGTTGCTTGCGGCGGCGGTGCTTCTGACAACGGTGTGCACAGCGGTCGGCATTGTGCAATACGGTAAACGGGACGAAAAACGGAGAAGTGATGCAATCATCGTGCTCGGTGCTGCGGTGGACGAAAGTGAACCTTCCCCCGTGTTTCGTGAGCGCATAGAACACGGCATACGGTTGTATGAAGAAGGCTATGCAGATAAACTGATCTTTACGGGCGGTCTTGCAGAAGGGGACCGTCTTTCGGAAAGTGCGGCAGCAGAGGAATATGCCCTTGCTCACGGCGTGGAAAAAGACGACATTTTGATTGAAGAAAAATCCCGTATCACCGAAGAAAATATGCTGTTTGCGGAAGAAATAATGCGCGCATACGGACTTGACACCGCAATCATCGTCAGTGATCCTCTGCACATGAAACGTGCCATGCGTATGGCATCGGATTACGGCATTGATGCTGTGTCTTCTCCCACACCGACTACGATGTACAAAAGTGCTCGCACACAGTTGCCGTTTCTGTTGCGCGAAACGGTAATGTATATCGGCTATTTGCTCGCTGGCGTGTTTCGGCAGCAGTAATAAAAATGTGAAAGTGCGGCGAAAGCCGACGGTTTGTCTTGCAATTTGTGCAAATTTGTTGTATACTATCTGTAATTCGGGATTTTTCAGAAAAGGAGGGACAGCAATGTACGAAAAACATCTTAAACGCGCACTGGATGTTGTTATCAGCGGTGCGGGATTGCTTGTGTGTGCGTTGCCGTTTGCCCTCATTTCGGCGGCTGTTGCCGCGGATGATCCCGGCAAACCCATGTTTACCCAAAAGCGTGTGGGCAAAAATAAAGAGTTTTTTAATCTGCATAAATTCCGCACGATGAAAATGAGCACCCCGCACGACGTGCCCACCCATCTTTTGACCGATCCCGAGCAGTATATCACCCGTGTGGGTAAGTTTTTGCGTAAGAGCAGTTTGGATGAACTGCCGCAGTTATGGGATATTTTTACGGGCAAAATGAGCATTGTCGGCCCTCGTCCTGCTTTGTGGAATCAGGATGATCTGGTGGCCGAACGTGATAAATACGGTGCCAACGACGTGCGTCCCGGGCTGACCGGCTGGGCACAGATCAACGGCAGAGATGAACTCGAAATTCCCGTCAAGGCAAGTTTGGACGGCGAATATGTAAAGCAACTCAAGAAAGGCGGATTTTCCGCTTTCGCGTTTGACGTACGCTGTATTCTCGGAACGGTCAAGTCCGTTCTGAAAGCCGACGGTGTGGTGGAAGGCGGCACAGGAACTGCACAGAAAGAAAAGAAAGACAAACTCAATGTTCTTGTCGTTTGCCAGCATTATACGCCCGAGCCGTTCCGCATTGCTGATATCTGCGAAGACCTCGTGCGCCGCGGTCACCGTGTGAGTGTGCTGACGGGCGAACCGAACTACCCCGAAGGCGAAATTTATAAAGGCTACGAAAATCACCAAAGAGCGCATGAGAATATCAACGGTGTGGATGTGCACCGCTGTCCGATCATTCCGCGCAAAACGGGAATCGTATACCGTTTTCTCAACTATTTTTCGTTCCCCGTTTCTGCCTGCAGAGCCGCTAAAGCGATCACGGCAGAAAACGGCGAAGTTTTTGACGTGGTGCTTGTCAATCAGTTAAGCCCCGTCATGATGGCATTGCCTGCGATCACCTATAAAAAGAAACACCGTAAAAATATTGTGATGTACTGCCTGGATCTGTGGCCCGAAAGTCTGATTGCGGGCGGCATCGGCAGAAATAACCCCGTGTTCAAGGTGTTCGGCTGTATTTCGAAGTATATTTACACGCGCATGGAGCATATTTTTGTCACCAGCCGCCTGTTCTGTGACTATTTGCAGAATCAGTTCGGCATTGCGGAAAGTAAAACAGAGTATCTGCCGCAATATGCAGAGGAGCTTTTCAAGCCACTGCCTCCCAAAGCGGAAAACGGCGTGACCGACCTGCTGTTTGCGGGCAATCTCGGTGAAATGCAGAGCGTGCAGACCGTACTTGAAACCGCACTTCTTCTGCAAAATGAAAAAGTACGCTTCCACATCGTCGGCGGTGGCTCGGAAGAAGAAAATCTGCGAGCTTTTGCCGCAAAACACGACCTGTCCAACGTGATCTTCTACGGACGCAGACCGCTTGAGGAAATGCCTTCGTTTTATGAACAGGCGGATGCTATGCTCGTTACTCTCAAAGCCGATCCCGTTATCAGTTTGACCTTGCCCGGTAAAGTGCAATCCTGCATGGCAGCGGCAAAACCCGTAATCGGCTGTGCCGACGGCGAAACGGCAAGTGTAATCGAACGCTCACAATGCGGCCTGTGCGCCAAAGCGGAAGACGCAAAGGCACTGGCGCAAATGATTTTGACCTTTGCCGCAATGCAGGACAAACAACACTTCGGTGCAAACGGCAGAACGTATTACGAACAGCATTTTGCCAAGAAACCGTTCATGGATCGCTTAGAAAGCAAACTGATAGCGTTTGCAAATAATTAAAGTATAGAAACAAAAAAGGAACTGCGAGAAACAAAAGTTTTTCCCGGTTCCTTTTTTTGTCTTGTTGCGACTTTTTGTTTCCCCCCTTTTAATTTTTATTTCTTTTCACCTTTATAATCATAAGAAATGATATAGAAAGGTGTAAAAAACAATGAAAAAACAATATCACACAGAGTTAGGTTTTTGCCATGCAACATTACGCTTGTATCCGTTGCTGTTGGTTGTTGGTATGTTGACCGCATTTCTCGGCTACAGACTGTATTTCCCTTTTTTGCATCTGTCATTGGGCTATTTTGAGTCCTTTATCCTGCTGTGTTCCGTTTGTTTGTTGGTGCAATGTTTTATCGACAGTGTGCCGTTTTTTGCAGCAACCATTTCCGGTCTGGTCATGAGCACGATATTGACAATTGAGGCAGTTTTATTTTTGTTGTTTTTACAATATTACCCGATCTGGAGTCTTCTTTTTGCGGTCGTTGCGGTCGGTCTTGCCGTTGGATTCTATCGACTTGTCAAAAAAACAAGCCATCGACGCAATGTGAATCCGTCTGTATTTCGCAAGGCTTGTCGACAGCACGCTGCCGTTCTGACTGTTGCCGTGCTTTGCGTTGTTTTTGCCGTCCCGGCAGGCATCGGTGCATACACGGAATATGTATCTGATGACCTTTCAGCCGAAGAATGGGCAGTTTTTCTGCAACTTCTGTCGGAATCAAATGCGGAAACCGCACAGTATAACAGCCAACCGGGAGTCGGCTCCGTGGAGAATCAGTTGTCTGCTCTTTCGGAATGGGATTCGCTTTCGCAGAAAGAACGTGAAAGACTGTTGCGCACGGTTGCAATAACGGAAAAAGAAGCATTGGGGATCGGCTCCGATGTAGAGTTGTATGTTGTTACCGATAAACTGAAAGAAAACACCTACGGTAACTACAATGATAAAACAAAAACAATCACCATCAGTTATGAATATTTGCATGAAGCCTCGGCTGAAGAAATGCTGGAAACAATCCTTCATGAAATGCATCATGCGTATGTACATGATGTGGTTTATTCCCTTGATTTTACATCCGAAGAAGTACAAAACGGCTATTATTACAAAAGAGCAAGAGAATGGAAAGAAAATATAGAAAACTATCACTTTGCATCCGATGACTATTATTCATACCGGGCACAACCCATTGAGGCGGATGCCCGTGCCTATGCCGAAGAGCGTGTACAGATGTATCTGGACATCATCGAAAAGACAGATGCCGCAACCACGGTGGGCTGAATAAAGAATGTGTTTTTCGTTACAAACTGATGCTACGGGGTGTTTTTGCAGACAATTGCATACTGTATATAAAAATGTTATCTATGTCCTTTTGAACCGGAAACGGACATTGCTTCATCTGTTTAATACCTCTGAAATTTCGTCGCAACTGTTTTCCGCTTGCCAAAATTTTCCTGCGAAAAAGATGAATGCGTCTATTGACTTTCAATTCCATTTAAGGTAATATTATTATATATTATTATGCATTATGGGATTTGAATTTCCTGATTTTTTCGGAGGGACTGACATGAATAAAATTATTTCCGTATTTCTGACGATGCTCATTATTATGGCATCCGTTTGGGTGGCTCTGCCTGCCGTTGCGTCCGAAACGGCTGCCCCTGCAGAACCGATTCCCGTTGAACTGCCGATTGCACCCGATACTGCCATTACCGATGACGGTCTGTGTGCAGAACACACTTTCGGTGAATGGTCAGCAGAAACAGGTGCAACTTGCACCGCGCACAATTATCACACCCGCATTTGCTCGGTGTGCAAGTTTGTGGAAGTGGAAAAAGTGTCCGATAAACTCGGTCATGCTCCTGCTGTGAGCGAATCCTCCGAAGCAGAGTCCCCGTACACCTTTGACGAAACCACCGAGAGTCATTCGTTCCTTTGCGTCAACTGCAACGAGACGGTCACGGAAAAATGCACCATGGTTTGCATTGAATCTGCTCCCGAATGTGCCGCAAGTGCAAAAAATACCTATGAATGCTCTGTTTGCAAAGCAAAAGTGACGCGCAGTGAACCCACCGCACACAAAATTGATGCGTTCACCCCCGTTGAAAACAGTGTGCAACACAAAGGCACCTGCACGGGTTGCAAAGAAGAAGTAGTTGAGGACTGTGTTTTTGAGATCGTCAGTGAGACCGCCACCTGCACCGACGGCGGAAAACGTATCTCTCAATGTGTTTGCGGCAGAACAATTGATGAGGCAAGTCCCGCACTCGGTCATCATGTGGAAACATGGTTGCATATTGAAGGAATGGACATTCATGCAGGTTTCTGCACCCGTTGTCTTGCAAGCGTAAATGAGATCTGCGTAGTTGAAAATTACACCGCCGATGCCATCGGAGAGGACGGCGCGATCCGTCACTCCGGCACTTGCGCGGTTTGCCTTGCTCCGTATACGCAGGAATGCACGAAGGGTGAATTTGCTCATGTTGATGGCACGGCTACTCATCAAACGGCCTGCATAGGCTGCGCACGTCCCTTTACCGAATTCTGCACGCCCGACGAAACAGGTCTTACTTCCGACGGAAAAGGAACGCATTCGGGCATCTGCACGGTTTGTCTGTCGGCTTTCACTGAAGCCTGTACACCCGACGGTGCTTTCACGCACAATGCCGATACCGAAAGCCACACCGCAACCTGCACGGAATGCGAACAACCCTATGTTGCCGCCTGCAACATTAAAACGTGGACACCTACCGAAAAAACCGATGCCGAAAGCGGCAAGACCGATAAAGATTTGCACAAGGGCAACTGTTCGGATTGCGGTGAAGAATATGTAAAATCCTGTACGGTTGAATCTTTTACGCTTGATGCCGCAAAAGGCATTTGCTCTGCCCCTTGTACTGTCTGCGGTGATACCGTGGAACATGAAAGCGATCTCGGTGAATGGACACTCAACACCGAAGACAATACGCACAGTATTGTTTGTGTGGTGTGTGAAGCAACGTCTTCCCATCCCGTAACGGTTGCCGAAAACGGTTGGAAACACAATGAGACCGAAGCTGCACGCGGCGTTCACAGCCATGAGGGTACCTGCACCGTTTGCAACACAACTGTCAGCGGTGCCTGTGAATTTGAAAAGGATGCCGCCAACAAGCACAAAAACACTTGCAAAGTCTGCGCATACTCTTATGAAGACGAATGTGAAACCTATATTAAAGATAAAGAAAACAGCACTTCTCCCACCTGCACCGAACCCGGCTATATCTATTATATCTGTGAAGATTGCGGCAAACGTGATGACAGCCAAACCGTAACAAAGAAAGCGCTCGGTCACAAACTTGTTCTTGACACCGAAGCCGAGATCACCTCGACCGCAGACAATCACACTGCCGTTTATAAGTGTGCAAATGAAGGCTGCGATTACACCGAAACAAAGACCGAAAAACATGAATTTGCAGATGCAAAACCTGCAAAGAACGGCACACATACTCTGACCTGCAAGGTTTGTGACAGGGAAAAGACCGAAAAATGCACAGCCAAGGATATTCCCGCTGTGGAAGCCACCTGCACCGAAGGCGGTCTGACCGCCGGTAAGGAATGCAAAGAATGCGGCGCGGTTCTCGTCAAACAGACAGCAACAAGCGCATTGGGACACAACTACAAATACCATTCCACCACCGCCACTTGCGCAAAGGCAGGCAAGGATATTTTCAAATGTGTCTGCGGTGAAACCAAAGAAGTAGCAGCCGCCGCCAACGGCAAACACACGTGGAAAGAAAACAAGCGCATCGCCGCCACGGCAACCGCCAACGGTTACGTGGAATACAAATGTAAGGACTGTGCGGCATCTTACCGCGAGATCCTTGTGTACTCGGTCGATACGGGTACGATCAATATGTTGTTGCCTATCGCTGTTATCGTTCTGCTCTCGGGTGGATTGTTCCTCGGCGTACGCAGAATGCGTAAAAACGAAGCACAAAAATAAAATAAGCCAATAACAGAAACACGGCAGGAGTATATCTCCTGCCGTGTTTATTAAACGGAATCTTTGTGAAAACGTGCGGTATTATAAAAGAAGAAAGAGAATCTTCGAATGCATCAAAAAAGCAGGCTGTTTGAAACAACCTGCTTTTTCTGTTGTTATTCACTTTTATTGTTGAGTTTGTCGTTGACCTTGTTTGCCGCGCCAGCAAGCGCTTCTTCTACCACGTTTGCCGCACCGCCGAGCGCTTCTCCGACCACGTCTTCCACGCCGTCGAGAACGGTATCAAGGAAGGAGGAACCCGTGCTCGCTTTGGTTGCTTCTTCGCTTGCAACCTCATCTGCCTCGGTGCCGTTGTTGTCGGCTTCGGTCACATCGTCGGTTTTTTCGGCGGTCGTTGCTTCATCACCGTTTTGTTCCTGTACCACGCTTGCATCCGGATCATCCACAGACACATGGTTACGGTTGCCGCAAGAGGCGAACACAACGATCATGACAACAGCCAGCGTAAAACAGCCGATAATGGCAAGAAAATTCTTCATAAGAAAAACCTCACAATGTTACAATATACAATTTACGATTTTATAATAGCATATCCCGTGCAAAAATGCAAGACAGGTTCTTTCACTTTAATCAAATTGTAATATTTTGTTTTGGTTGAAAAGTCAAAATCTGCCTTTGAAATCCGCGCTTGCACATTCTTTCAAAGGTAAGCGCACAGGTCTGCCTTCAGCGGCGGATTTGTAGACAGCAAGCACGGTCTCAAGTGCATTTCTGCCCGCGATGGCGTCCACATAAGGCTTGGTTCCGTTTTGAACTGCATTTGCAAAATCTTTGAACAAACTCGTATGACCGTTGCCGTATACGTTTGCGGTGTGTTCAATAAGGCCGCTTAAATCGCTTTCGGAATGCGGCATCTGCCATACGTCCACGGTGTTTGCGGAGGTTCCGCCGAGTTTGATCATGCCTTCGGAACCGAATACGGAAAGATGTTCCTCCAAGTCAATATCCGTGCAGTTGACCGTACCTTCCACCGTAGCTACTGCGCCGTTTGCAAATTTGAGCACCGCTACACCTACATCCTCGGCTTCTATGTAAGGATGCTGTCTGCGTTCGGTAAAGCCGAACACTTCAACCAATTCATCACCGAGCATCCAGCGCAGAAGGTCGATGCCGTGAATGCACTGATTCATCAGAGTTCCTCCGTCGGATTCCCATTTGCCGCGCCAATCAGCCTGATCGTAGTATCCTTTTCCTCTGCTCCAACGCACCGTTACCGCCCCATGGGACAGTTGACCGAGCCAACCTGCATCAATGGCTTTGCGCATTTCCTGCACGGCAATGTTGAAGCGGTTTTGGTGGCAGACACCTACTGTGACTTTGTATTCCTCTGCGGCGGCAATGATCGCATCTGCATCCTGCAGAGACATCGCCATCGGTTTTTCAATAAGCGTATGCACACCGCGGCGGATGCAATCAAGTGCGGCTCTCGCGTGCAGGCCGCTGGGCAGAGCAATGCTCACAAGGTCGGGCTGTTCTGTGTCAAGCATTTCGCACCAATCCGCATAGCGCGGCAGATCAGCAAAAAGATCAACCGCTTGTGCGCGTTCGAGCATATCGTCAATATGTGTAAAATCGCTGTCGCAAAACGCAATGATTTCGAAACCGTTGGCTCTGGCGGCTTTGAGGTGATGCGGCGCAACACGGCCGCAACCGATGAGTGCATATTTCATGTTCTGACCTCCCGATCCTCCGTAAAGGCTAATCTGTTTATAAATAACGGAATATGAAAATCCGTTTTCATTGTATCATACGGAATTTGGATTTGCAATATATTTCACTTCGTTAGCACTCTGCTGTTAAGAGTGCTAATATTTACAGTTTGGCCACAAAAAAAACACATGGATGTAACAACAATGGGGTATTATACAATTGCCGAAAGGGAAAAGACGATTGTAAGAATAGAATAAACAAAAAATCAAAAAACAGATAACAATCGCGCACCCAATTTTCAATTCAACCGGAGATGATTCCCATGCAATACCAAGCATAGCACAGAATGAGACATTCTGCAAGGTGTTGGCGGCAAACACTGAAATTCGGCCGCACATAATCAAAACCAATAATTTATTTTCGGAGGTATACTCTTATGTCAGCTTTGATTCGTAAAAATGTTTATGTTAATCCGTTCCGTCTTTTTGAAGAATTCGACCGCACTTTTTTCGGCGCACCCGTAGCAGAGTGCAACCGTACGCCGTCCATGCGTACCGACGTCACCGAAACCGAAAACGCATACCTGCTTGATATTGAACTGCCCGGTTTTGCCAAAGAAGAAATCGGCATCTCTGTAGAAGGCGAATATATGACCGTTTCCGCCGAGCGCAAAACCGAATCGCAGGAAAACGACAGCGAAAACCGCGTCATTCGCAGTGAACGCAGGACCGGCAAATGCGCACGCACCTTTGATGTGAGCACAGTGGATGCGCAGAACATCAGCGCAAAATACGAAAACGGCGTTCTCAGTGTCACACTTCCCAAAAAACAGCCCGACACGCCTGCCGTTCAAACCGTTGAAATCCAATAAACAAACAAATCTTTCTTTTCTCTCCTTTTTTGACAATATCTTTTTTCTCTCCCCCTCTTGCGTTACCGCCGCCGAGTTCAAAAAACTCGGCGGCGGTAATTGGTGTATTGTCTGTTTTTGCGGTGTTCCGTATTTTTGTATATGGCTGATCTTTTGTTGAACTTGATGCGAACTGTTGTAAATTCTGTGTAATATTATCGATCCAAGAAAGTATAAAAAGACTTTTCAGAATTCGATGTAATCAGCCCAGCCAAGGGGCAACCGTTTCGTAGTGTCCCGTGTTCACGTAGTTGACATCCGTGCGCAAGCCTTCACCGAATTTGCGTTCGATCTCCTCAAAGGAATCTGTTGCAAGTTTTGCACGCTCAAAGCCGTCTTGTGCACCGAACAGGCACCAATCAGATTCCCACATTCCGTGGTTTGCGGCCTTGTATGTCCACAGACACCAACTGTAATTGAATGCTTTCATGGAACGGAAACAACCTTCCCATGTGGTTCTCTGATGCGGATAGAATTCACCCATAATCATCGGCACATTGGGGTGCAGTAATTTGGTGAGCAACAGGAAGAATGCGAAAATAAAGTCGGAATTGTTGTAAAAATGCACCTGATAGACCACATTTTTCCAACCCTTGAGCCATGTCTGCGGCATGGCAAAACCCGTCCAGATGCATTCCATGGTGATGATATGTTCAGCATCGACCGCACGAACGGCATCGTAGAGAATGGTGTAAATGTATTCGTTCTTCATGCGGCGTTCAATTTCTGTCACAGGGCAGTCACACATCGGCTCATTGAGCAGATCGTACATTGCCACCGCAGGATTGTCTGCAAAACGCGAAGCAATGGCAGACCACAATTCTATGGTAAGACTTCTGTAAAATTCGCCATCTTCGGTTTGATCGTACAATCCGCAGCCGCCCTTTTTGCCGTTGTGGGGTGCATCACTCTGAAAGCCGGGTGCACCGTGCATATCAAGAATGACGTAAATGCCTCTTTCGGAGCATTCTTCTACCACCCAATCCAGACGTGAAAAATCCCATTCGCCGTTTTCGTCGAGAATCTTCGTGCCGCTGTCGTCATAATAGAAATTACGGTACCAAAACGGAACGCGCAGGCAATTGAACCCCATTTCCTTGATCGTATCAAGGTCATATTCGGTGAACCAGTTGTCCATATATGTGTCCATCAAGTCATACGCGCCCTGGGTGCCGAAACGCTCGGTGAGAACTTCAAACGCATTATAATGATCGGTGGCTTCTTCATAAGGAGAAAGCCAGTCCTCCCAGATCATCCACGAGCCGATATTTACGCCTTTGAGTACAACTTCTTCACCTTTTTGGTTGTAGATTCTCGTGCCTTTGACCGTCAGAAAATCATCCTGCGTGAAACCTGCATTTTCTTGCGTCGCTGTATCACTTGCAAGTGCAAAAACTGTAAACGGCACCGCCATCACAACACACATCACAATGCAAAGCATCTTTTTGAAAGCCTTTTTCATACGCATTCTCCTTTATTTGTTCATTATATCCTTATAATAAATCATCACACAAAACAAGTCAAGAAAAATGTGCGCTTGACGCAAAAAAGATAATACGCACCAAAAGCAGGTTAATATAATTCTAATTTGGAATTATATTGTGAAAAAGTTGTGTCAAACGTGTTAATCTTTTCAAGGACAGAAAAAAATGCTTGCATAATATAAGCAATGATGTTATGATGATACTGTAAATAGGTATCTTTTGAACAAAAATAACGCTACGGGAGGTGACCTTATGAGAGTTGGTATAACCGAAAATGATGCAAACGATACTGTCAATTCGCTACTTAAATGGGCAGAATGGCTTGTTTCAGTTATTACCGCTTTTCGTAACTTCCTTGTCAGCCTTGGTCTGGTGGACAGCGAACAGGAAGAACCTGCGGTTTAATTTATTTGATTGTATTTGATTTTTAATACAAAATATTCAGAAAGGACAGGAACTATTATGGATCTCAATCTTGACGGCATCCTCGGCGGCCTCGGCAATATCACCGAAACCGAAGATATCCCCACCATCATCAATGAATTTGCAAGAATTCTTGCTGAAATCATCAATCTCATCAAGAATTTCTTCAATAGCCTTACGGGCGGCGGCGAAACCACCAACCCTGCAGAAACCACCAACGCATAAGAATGAAAAAAGACCGGTGAACAACCGGTTTTTTTCATTTCTGCCAAAAAAAATGTGGCAAAAATTTGTTGTAATTGTTAAAATTATAATAAATCTGTATTTTTCTATTGTAATTGACACAGCCGTGTGTTATGATAAATAAGCGAACATATCTGTTCGTAATATACATAAGCGAGGTGCAAACGAATATGCCTTCCAAGAAAGATGATTACGCCTACATCCAGACATTCATCGATTTCCTGAAACAGATCATCAACATGATCGTTGCTTTGTTCAACGGTATGGGTAGCAGCAACACCACAACTCCGGATGCCGGCGACGATGCAGTAAAACCCGAAGCATAATTTCCCTTTAAATTTAATCTGTACAGAAAAGCAAAAGACCTCTTTCGGGGTCTTTGTTTTTTATTTTTAAACTCTTGACATTTTTATATAAATGTATTAAAATCACCTTTCGGTTCGGCATTTTGTCCATAAACAAAGGGTGAAATCTGTGCGATATAGCCAACCGAAGGAGTATTTTTATGGCGCAAACAAAAGTCAAAGACCAAGCACGGTTGTCGGCAAATATAAAACAGGGAGTGTCCGCAAAAGGCGTTTCCGTTCCCAGATTGCCTGATAAAAGTGTTTCTGCCCCCAAGCGCAACACACTGACGGTCAAACTGCCGTTGAAAAAAGGTGTATCATTGCTCAAAAAAAATATCGTTACGGTCATTGCCTTTTTTGCGGCGGCGGTTACGAGCGTTATCGTTCCTCCTGATGCGCAATATTTGACGTATTTTGACGTTAAGACGCTGACTTGTCTGTTTTGCGTGCTCGCCGTGGTGTGTGCTCTCAAGAATATTCGATTTTTTTACATTTTGGCACAACGGATTGTGCGGTTATGCAAAAACGCAAGACTAAGCGTGCTCGCAATGGTCTATATTACATTCATCGGCTCCATGCTCATTGCCAACGACATGGCACTTCTTACCTTCCTGCCGTTGGGATATTTTGTTTTGCATACCACGGGCAAGGAAAAATACATGGCTTTCTGTTTTATCATGCAGAATATTGCCGCCAATTTAGGCGGTATGCTCACACCGTTCGGAAATCCGCAGAATTTGTATCTGTATTCGCATTTTGAGATTCCCACCGGTGAATTCATGCGCATTATGGCTTTGCCTTTTGCTTTGTCCATTCTTCTCATTACGGTGCTGTGTCTTGTGTTCGTCAAGGCTGAACCTTTGCAGATCGAAAACAGTTCCGACACCTTACCGAAAGGCAGGACAGCTCTGTATCTTTGCCTGTTTGCGCTGAGCATTGCCATCGTATTCCGCGGGATTCCGTATTGGATCGGCCTTGCGGTTATTCCCGCAGTGCTGTTGTTCGCTGACCGTGATGCGCTGAAAAAAGTGGATTATCCGTTGCTTTTAACATTTGTTTTCTTCTTCGTTTTTGCAGGAAACATGGCACGAATTGACCTTGTGCGCAACGTTTTCTCTGCTCTGCTTGAAAAAAGCACACTGCTGTTCAGCGTGCTATCATGTCAGGTCATCAGCAACGTGCCGAGTGCAATCCTGCTTTCTCAGTTTACGGAAAATTATCCGCAGTTACTGGTTGGTGTGAACATCGGCGGCGCAGGTACGCTGATCGCATCTCTTGCAAGTCTTATTACATTCCGTGAATATACCAAGCACAATCCCGGTAAAACGAAAAAATACATCGGATTGTTTTCTGCATTCAACTTTGGTTTTCTTGCCGTATTGACATCTGTTATGACTGTTTATTTTAAACTGTTCTGATTTTACACGTATTGCCGCAGGATTATTTGTTATAATCGTGGTAAATCTTAACAAATCTTTAGAATATTTCGACAAATTTCCTCTTCCATTTTTGTGCAATCTGTGTTATACTGTGTTATGACGGACTATGAATCCGCAAAATGAAGAAAATATTTTATCAAGGAGTCTACACACATGAAAAAACTCATCGCAATCCTTCTCTCTGTTCTCATGCTTGTCTGCTTCGCAGCCTGCACCAACACCGAAGATCCCACCGAACCTTCTTCCGATGACGCTACGAACGAAGAAATCGTAACCGATGAAGTTACCGAAGAAAATGTTTCCGACGAAGCCACATCTGAAGAAGCAACTTCCGAAGAAGATACCGCTGCTGCTGACGACAGCGCTGCTGTTTCCGCTCTTTCCACCGTATGGAATGCTGTTGTTGCCGATGAAGCTCTCGTTACCGCTTTCGGTGCTGCATCTTCCGAAGAACTTGCAGGTTATTTTGCAGGCGGCGACACCTTCGCAATGGGGACTCCCGCTGCTTACTCCCTTGCAGACAAGGAAGTTCTGACCTTCACCTTCGGTGTTCCCGCAGACAAAACGGATGCAGTTGTCGGCCTTGCTACCATCATGCACGCCATGAACGGCAACAACCTCACCGCTGCTGCTTATGAACTGGCAGAAGACGCTGACGCTGTCGATTTTGCAAACGCTCTCAAGGACGGCATCAAGGGTATGCAGTTCCTTTGCGGTGCTCCCGAACAGCTTGTTATTGCTGAGGCTGACGGTATTGTCATTGCTGCGTTCGGCGGCACTGACATCATCAATGCATTCAACACTGCTCTGTCTGCAAACGGCACCGTTCTTGTCAACGACGCCATTGCTTAATTGAAAGCAAACAAAATAACAGAATAAATATTTGCACACACGGAGGACGTAAATTATGCTGTTTTCGAGTATTCCATTCTTGTATTACTTCCTGCCGTGTGTGCTTTTATTATATGCAATTGCTCCCAAAAGGTTAAAAAACACCGTTCTCATGCTCACTTCACTCGTGTTTTACGGCTGGGGTGAGCCGAAATATGTCATTTTAATGGTGGCCACCATCGCAATCGGCTATGTGACGGGGCTGCTTATTGAAAAATGGATCGACACCAAACCGCGGCTTGCAAAACTGATGCTGATCGTATCGGTTGCATTCTGCCTCGGCTTTTTAGGCTATTTCAAATATGCCAACTTCTTTGTTGAAAACTTTGTTGCCCTTACGGGGCTGTCGGTGAAGGCTCTTAATGTCGCCCTTCCCATCGGTATTTCATTCTATACTTTCCAGATCCTCTCTTATTCCGTGGACGTTTACCGCAAAGACGTTCCCGCACAGAAAAATCCCGTGAACCTTGCCGCATATATCGCCATGTTCCCGCAGTTGATCGCAGGCCCTATCGTGCGTTATTCGGACATTGCGGAGCAACTTGTGAACCGTACTCACACATGGGACAAGACCGCCGCGGGCATTCGCAGATTCATTCTCGGTCTTGCAAAAAAGGTATTGCTCGCCAATATTTTAGGTGAAGTTTGCGATGCGTTCAAGGCGAGCGATGACAAAAGCGTGCTGTTCTTCTGGTTGTACGCGGTGTGCTATATGTTGCACGTTTACTTCGACTTTTCCGGCTATTCCGACATGGCGATCGGGCTCGGTCACTTGTTCGGATTCCGTTTTGTGGAGAATTTCAATTATCCGTATATCGCTGCCTCCGTCACCGAATTTTGGCGTCGCTGGCATATTTCCCTCGGCTCATGGTTCCGTGATTACGTGTATATCCCCCTCGGCGGCAACCGTGTGGGTAAACTGCGCCACTGTTTTAACATTTTTGTGGTGTGGATGCTCACGGGGTTTTGGCACGGTGCCGATTGGACGTTCATCGTGTGGGGTATTTATTTTGCAATTCTTTTGATGATCGAAAAATTCTTTTTGCTCAAATACCTCAAAAAGACGAAGATCGTCAATCATATTTACGTTCTGCTGTTTGTGCTGTTCAGTTTCGTCATTTTCAACGCATCTGATATGGGCGAAGCGGTGCAGTATCTCGGCGGTCTGTTCGGAATCGGCGGATATCCGCTGGTATCGGAATCCTTCTTCTGGTATTTGAGGAATTATCTTCCCATTTTGTTGGTCGGCTGTGTCGGAGCAACACCTGCGATCAAAACCGCCTGCAACAAACTGCATGAAAACAAAACCGCAGATCGCGTGCTGAACGTGATGGAACCGTTGGTTCTGATCGCTCTGCTTCTGACCGTAACCGCATTTTTGGTGGACGGATCGTACAATCCGTTCCTGTACTTCAGATTTTGAGGTGCCGTTATGAAAATGAATTTAAAGAACAAAATTGTATGTATTGTAATGGCTGTACTGCTGTTCGGGCTTTCCGTGTTTGCGATTGCACGTCCCAAGGATGAATACTCCGACACCGAACGCCGTCTGCTGTCGCAGATGCCTGCGGTAACCGTCAAGTCTGTAATGAACGGGACGTTTATGACCGAATTTGAAGATTACACGCTCGACCAGTTTCCGCATCGCGAAGCATTCCGCACGCTCAAGGCCCTGGTGGTGAAATATGTATTCAACAACAGCCAAAACAACGACATCTATATCCATGACGGCTATTATGCCGCACAGCAATACCCGCTGAACACGCAGAGCATTGACCATGTTGCAAAGGTGTTCAACTCCGTCTGTGATCGCTATTTTGCAGAGGGTGACTACAATCTCTATTTCTCCGTTATCCCCGACAAGGGCTACTTTTTGCAGGAACAGGCAAAGCAGTTGCCCTTGGACTATGAAACGCTTGTGGATTCTCTGCGTGCACAGGTACCGCAACTTTCGTACATTGACATTTTTGATACCCTGCAACTGACAAATTTCTACAAAACCGATACCCATTGGCGGCAGGAAACACTGACGGATTGTGCAGATATGCTTCTGTCCGCCATGAATGCAAAAAACGATGTGCAGTACATCGAAAAAGAACTCAGTGTACCGTTTTACGGTGTGTATTACGGTCAGGCGGCCTTGCCCGCACAGCCCGAACAGATCCGCTATTTAGACGCTGATCTGTTTGCAGAAGTCACCGTATATGACCACGAAAACCGCAAGCAGATCGGTGTGTACGATCTGCAGAAGGCAAACGGCAAAGACCCTTATGAGTTCTTCCTGTCGGGGCCGCTGTCGCTCATTACAATTGAAAATCCCGATGCGTCGACCGACCGTGAACTGTTTTTGTTCCGCGATTCATTCGGCAGCAGCATTGCGCCTTTGTTCATCGGCTCTTATTCCAAGATCACTCTTATGGATATCCGCTACCTGCAAAGTGCCATGCTCGGCAATTTTGTGGACTTCACGGAAGGTTCGGACATACTGTTTTTGTATTCGTCCATGATCCTCAACGACGGCACAACACTCAAATAAGCAAGTGAGGTGCAGTATGCTTTTTGTTACACCCTCTTATTACAAAAAATTCCGTTGCATTGCCGACCGTTGTTCGGACAACTGCTGTATCGGCTGGGAGATCGACATCGATCCCGATACGGCGGCGTATTACCGCGCCGTCGGCGGTGCATTCGGTGAACGTCTGCAACGTAATATTTCTTCGGACAGTGTTTTCATTCTGCAGAACGAACGCTGTCCGTTTCTCAATGATAAAAACCTGTGCGATATCATGATAACTTGCGGTGAGGAACATCTGTGTCAGATCTGCCGCGATCATCCGCGGTTTTTTGAATGGTACGCAGACCGCAAAGAAGGCGGTGTCGGGCTTTCCTGTGAGGAGGCCGCACGGCTCATTCTCACCACTGACACCGAAACATACGATGTGACCGAAGTGGATGAAGAACCTGAAGAAACAGATGCGGAACTGTTTTCGTTTTTGTGCAACCACCGTGAAAGGCTTCTGAATATTCTGCAAGCAGACGGCTTGTCTGTTGCCGACAAGTTTTGTGAAATTCTGCTTTGCGCACAGGCGGTACAGGAGAGCCTTGACGGTGGACCGATCGCATCCGTTGCAGACGCAGACAGATTTGACGACCTGTCTGCTCTCATACAACTGTTTGCGGATTTTGAACCCATTGATGCAACATGGACAATGCAATACAATGCGGTGCGGAGCAGACAGCAATGCACTTTTGCGCCGTGTACAAAAGAGGAAGAAGCATATCTTGTCAATCTCTGCCGCTATTTTTTGTGGCGGTATTTTCTCAAAGGTGTGTTTGATGGGGAAGTGCTGTCCAAGGTCAAATTCGCGGTGGTGAGTGCGCTTTTTATCCGCATCATGTGTGACGGCAAAACCGACCTGCATACGTGGGTAAACAGCAGTAAACTTTATTCCAAACAAATGGAATACTCCGACGAAAACCGCGATCTGTTTTACGATTACACCTATGAAAAGGACGTTCTCACGGTGCAGGGGATCAAGCAACTGATCCGATCGGTATTGATGTAAATGAGAAAGTGCAAGAGTTAAACGCGAAACGGGCGAGAATAAGAAAAAAGCTTCTTCACGAAAAGTTGGGGAATCGGAAAAAAGATAAATTATGATTTAGCGTTGTACGCACAATGTAAATTGCTTCGTCAGTATTTAAAGATTTTTGGTCAAGCTTTTGCAAAAGCTTGCGGGTCAAGGGCAGCGC
>JAFQKN010000116.1 GCA_017396895.1 Clostridia bacterium | reverse complement strand
GATGCCGCCGTTGCTCCAGATTGCACCAACACAGGTCTCACAGAAGGTAAGCATTGCTCGGTATGTAATGAAGTCCTTGTAAAACAGGAAATTGTCGATGCCCTTGGTCATACGGAAGTGATCGATGAAGCAGTTGCTCCCGATTGTGAAAACACAGGTCTTACCGAGGGCAAACATTGCTCGGTATGTAATAAAGTTCTCGTAGCACAGGAAGTTGTTGATGCTCTCGGCCATACTGAAACAGAAATTCCTGCAGTTGCACCTACTTGTGAAGCAACCGGTCTGACTGCCGGTGTTAAGTGTTCTGTTTGCGGTGAAGTTCTTAATGCGCAGGAAACTGTTGATGCCCTCGGTCATGATTATGTTGGCGTTGTAACCACAGCGGCTACCTGCACCGAAAAGGGTGTCAAGACCTACACCTGCAAGAACGATGCAAGCCATACTTATACCGAAGACATTGCAGCACTTGGTCATGATTATGCAACCACATTTACGGTTGATAAACAGGCGAACTGCACAGACAACGGTTCTAAGTCTAAACATTGTTCCCGTTGTGATTCAAAATCCGACGTAACAACGATTGCGGCAAGAGGTCATAACATTGTTGACAACGGTGTTCAGACCGCTGCTACCTGCACAACAGCCGGTGTTATGAACCAGAAGTGTAACAACACAATTGGATCCACTGAATATGCTTCTTGTTCTTACACCACAACCAGAACCATTCCTGCAACGGGTCATACCGAGGTCACCGATGCAGCCGTTGCACCGACCTGCACGGCTACCGGTCTTACCGAAGGTAAACATTGCTCCGTCTGCGGCGAAGTCCTTGTCGCACAGGAAACTGTTGCTGCCCTCGGTCACACCGAAGAAGCCATTCCCGCTGTGGATGCAACCTGCACCGAAACCGGTCTGACAGCCGGGGTTAAGTGTTCCGTTTGCAACACGGTTCTCACTGCACAGCAGACTGTTGCGGCACTCGGCCACTCTTACTCGAATTATGTAAAAACTGCGGAAGCGACTTGCTCGTCAAATGCTAAACAGACTGGAACTTGTACGGTCTGCGGCACTACCGAAACGATTGATATTCCGAACACCATGCTCAGTCATACCCCGACCGATGCAAACGGCGACAGTGTTTGTGACACCTGTAATGAAACCATCGCATTCCGCTTCGATCCGCTGGATTATCCTGCAGAAGCAATTGTCGAAAAATCCACGGCTAGCGAACTGAGATCCTATCTATCCAGAGCCGACAAGAACGACAATCTGTATGCATCCACGCAAGGATACGATGATAACGGTATCATTGCATCTCCTTATTTCGATGTAAAGATCGAAGGGCAGAATATCCCCGTATACGGAACGGTTGTTTATGTTGCAGACAGTGCGTCTGCCGGTCACGGCGCATTGCATTCGTTCTCGGAAATTTATGTCAATGCAAGTGAAACCGTTAAGGAATTTGATATTGAATTGACTTCTCTCTGGAATGAACTGAACATTGAAAATGCAAAGATTCTCTCGGCACCCGGATATACAAACGAAACGCTGAACGTTGAAAACGGAAAGGTGACGGCGACGCTCTCTGCCACTGTCAACGGTACAACTGCATCTGTTTATACTTTCGTATTCAACGGACACGATTCGGATTATGTTTATACCCTCGCCGTTCGTCCGTATTATGACGACGATGCAACCATTGCTCTCATGCAAAGCCTCGGTTATACGGTTTATGTCCTTGAAGGCTATGTGGATAATGCTTATGATTACGTCTGCTTCTCCGGCGGCGACCACACGGATAACAAGGGAATTCAGGTCAACGGTGATAAACAGGTGATCTATCTCAAGCAGGGCACATACGTCACCGCAAAGCATTTTGTTGACATTAACAGCGATGCTGATAATTCCGGCAATGCCGAAACCGGTGCATCCTCTAATAACGGTATCGGACTCAACCGTTATCCGTTCATCAGTTCCAACGGCAAGAATGCTGTTTATATCTACGGTTTCGGTGCTATTGATCTTACACACCTTGACAGAGGTGAACGCAGAGGCTTTGTGTTCTCCTATGCAAGCGATATTCAGATGATCGGTACGAAACTGATCAATCCTTGCGAATGGGGCATTGTTACCTACCGTTGTGACACGGTCCTGCTCAGCAATGTTGACGTTTACGGATACAGGCAGAATTCCGATGCATTTGACATCTGCAACTCCAAGAACGTAACCTTACAGGATTGTATCGCAAGAACCGGCGATGATTGCTTCTGCGTCAAGACGCTCGGCGGTGATGAAAATGCCGTGACAGACAATGTAACCGTTCAGAACTGTTATGCAT
Organism: Clostridia bacterium; assembly: GCA_017396895.1. Classification (GTDB taxonomy): domain Bacteria; phylum Bacillota; class Clostridia; order Oscillospirales; family Acutalibacteraceae; genus RUG806. The sequence continues at coordinate 21,852 of JAFQKN010000116.1, read as the reverse complement.
GGGCAAGCAAGGCAAGAGCCTTCGGTATTTTCGGTGAAGTCAACCGTCCGATCACCAATGTGACATTCAAGGACAGTACGGTTCTCTGCCATGAGGCAAAGTGGGATGTTGTTTCCATTCCCGCAATCGGTATTGTTGCAACCGAAAACAGTAATGAGGCAGGTGCTGTTTCCAATGTTACGTTTGATAACATTGAGATCTGCCGCAACGATGCATCTGCCGTCAACTGCATTATTGCAGATAATGTCGGTACCGCAGAATCCAACTTCGTGATTCAGGAAATCACCTTCAATAACATCAGATTCCCGTCCAATAACAGCGGTTATCCGATTATTTTCAACCGTTACGGCGGAAATAATGATATGTACAACATTCATTTTACGGATGTTTATTGCGGTGGTACTCTGATTACAAGAGATAACGCCTTGACTTACGTTCAGGATGAAACATCCAGATGGCATATCTTCGACAAGAATGCCGCCGGATAAGAGTCAATAGTTGAAAAGCGAAGCTTCACAATTTGCTTGTGAAGCTTCGTTTTTTAGGTTGAAAGATAGAAAATACTGTTGTATAATGGATAAGGATTTTTTATCGGTGAGGTGTATGTATGTTCTTTGAAAACGCTGAAGTTACCATCATTCGTTCCGACCGAAAAACACTGGCAATTCAGTTGAAGAACGGCGTTATCATCGCCCGGGCGCCGAAGGGAATGACAGATGATGAAATCTACACTTTTATCAATGCAAAAAGAACGTGGATAGAGACACACCTTGCCGTCCAACAGCAACGCAAAGAACGGCTCAAGACTTTGCGGACGTTTACACAGGACGATATCAGCGCAATGTCACACATGGCTATGCTGATCATACCGAAAAAAGTTGAGTTTTATGCCCAAAAGGTCGGAGTGACCTACAACAGGATCACCATTCGTTGTCAGCGCACCCGTTGGGGGAGTTGTTCTTCGCAGGGCAATCTGAATTTCAACTGTTTGCTTATGTTGTTGCCGGAGGAAATTGTTGACAGTGTGATCGTACATGAACTCTGCCACCGCAAACACATGAACCATTCCAAACAGTTCTATGCGGAAATCAAAAAAGTGTTTCCCGATTACGATCGCTGTCACCGATGGCTCAATGAAAACGGACGCATTTTTCTTGATCGCCTGCCGTAAAAAGTCACTAAATTGATCGATGTTCAGAGGTTTGTTTTATGAATACATATTATAACGAAATAACAGCAAAGCCTGTCAATACGACGGACAGTAAAATTCTGTATAAGATTCCTGCCGGTGCAAAATGCGGCAACGGGGATCTCGGAATTGTGTTTGACAATGACGAAACCGACCTGCTTTTGCGTATTTCAAAATGCGATTTCTGGAAATTTGCATCGGGCGCAAGGGGCGGGGGCGGAATCAAAACCGTCGGCACATTGCGCTTTCGCAATATTGATCTTTCCGTGTATAACATCAAGCAATACTTTGACAGCGGCCTTTTGCAATGTACGTTCGGAAATTGCACCATGGAGTTTTTTGTTGCGCCTGAAAACCGTGTGTATTTTGAGATCAAGGCACCGGTCAACGGTTCTTTGCCTGCGGTCAGTGTTGAAATGCCCGACACCTGCGTATCCCGCAACGCTTCTTTTAACAAGGACGGAATTTGCTGTCTGACCCGTCAGTTTGCAGATACAGATCTTGCCCGTACATCGGCGGTTGCGGTGTGTTTGAAAGAGATTTCCTCTAAAACGGTCGATGATAGCCGTGTTATTCGCTATTGCGTGTCCGTGGTCAGCAATTTTGATGATGACGAATATGTTGATAAGGCAACCGATATGGTGTTGCATTGCGATTATGAACAGGATAAATTGCGTACTTGCGAAAAGTGGCAATCATTTTTTGCCGCTTCCGATGTATGCATTCCCGACAAAGAAATTGAAACTTATTATCATGCAAGTCTTTATCACCTTGCCTGTTGTATGGGAAACCGTCAGTTTCCGCCGGGATTGTTCGGCAATTTCATTACGGACGATTTCTTTCCCTGGGCAGGGGATTACCACATGAATTACAATTATGAAGCCCCTTATTATTGTATTTTTTCTTCCAATCATCCCGAATTGTTTGAGGGCTACATGACTCCTCTTGAAGAAATGCGTGAAAATGCCGAAATATTTGCCAAACTGTTTAATTGCCGCGGTTATGCACTGCCTGTCAGTTTCGGCCCGAAAGCTCTGGATCTGTACAGCATGGAAGGTTGCAAAGAACACGGCATTCTGTTTCTCGGCCAAAAGAGTCATGCCGCGTATGCCTGCATCATTCCCATCATGCATTGGTATTCAACCTATGATAAAGAATACGCACGCGAAAATTACTATTCGTTCATTTATAATACAGCCCTGTTTTGGGAGGATTATCTCGTTAAAGAAAAAGGGAAGTATGTCATTATAAACGATGCCGCGCATGAAATCCCGTATTATCGCTGTGAAAAGTTCAGGTATATCACGCATAAAAGTCAGATCGAAGCAGTCAATGCCATCAATTCACTCGGTTTGGTAAAACTTTTGTTCCAAGGTGTTTATAGTATGGCAAAAGAACTCGGTCTTAATGGCGAAAAATATTCTCTTTGGGAGGATATCAACGAGAATCTGAGCGAGTTCCCGACCTTTATCAAGCACGGGAAGAAGTGTTTCCGCTATACAAAAAAAGGGATGCGTTGGAGAACCGACAATACAGTCGGCCTGCAACACATCTATCCTGCATCGCAGATCGGTCTTTCATCCGATGAAAAGTTGTTACGTATAGCAAGAAATACATATTTTATCAATGATCGCAGGCTTGACGACAACGGCTCTAATTCGTATCTGCCTGCAGGTGCGAGAATCGGAGTCGATCCCTCGTTTCTGTTGGACGGATTGCGTATGAATATTAAGGAGTTCGGTTTGCCGAACAAGTTGTTCCGCCACCACGGCGGTGGTATTGAGCATTTGACCACCGTTCCCGCAACCGTCAATGAAATGTTGTTGCAGGGCCATGAGGGTATTATTCGTTTGTTCCCGTGTTGGGATAAGAATCAGAATGCATCCTTTAAGAATCTGCGCGCCGACGGAGCATTCCTTGTAAGTGCCGATCTTACCGATGGGAAAATTTCTTCTTGTCGCATACAAAGTTTGCAAGGCAGACCGTGTACGGTTGAAGGGGAGACGTTGACTGTCATAAGAGAAACTGACAGCAGGGAAGTCGAGATCGTAAGGACGGGAAACACCTTGACGTTTGAAACAAAAGCAGGGGAATGCTACATTCTGAAAACATCCTGCCGTGCCGTCTGACAGATGCGTGAAGAAACTACCATCGGATGAATATTTACCATACAAGAAAACGGCTTCGCCGTATGCCTGCGGCGACCGTTTTCGATTCGTCGCACGCCTAAGGGAAATCCCATTTCCCGTTCGGCGGGACATAAAATCTTTTTTGCTTTGCAGGAGGAATTTCCTGTAAAGCAAAAAACAGGATGCCGAGTGACATCCTGTTTTTGTGTGAAAGTATGAATCAGAAATGGCCGCCTCTGATGGCAACAGCAATCTCATCGATTTTCAGATAGATAAGACCGAACAGTTCCACGATTTTATAGAGCAGAGAACGGAAAGTAAGTCTTAATTTGCTGTCTTCAAAGCCTTTTGTCTTTTGGATCGTAATACTGTCAAGAAGTTCACTGTTGTCGCCGCGAACAGTTTTGATTACCATAGTATCTGTTGTAAATTCGATTGTAGAATAGGTCGTAACATCGGCATTTTCAAAAGCGTATGCCGTGTGCGGCCATTTGCTCATGTCTTCCATGGAACCCTGATCACAGCAGGCATTTGTGTTCAGATAAATGATACCGTTGGGATCGGTATACGTTTCTCCGCTTTCTGCTTTGCCGACGATGAGACCGTCACTGATGAAGTGCGAACGTCCCTGCATATGCGTATGGCCTGTAAACACAATGTCAAGATCGTACATTTCATAGATCGGCTGAAAAACTGCGTTCAGCAAAATACCTGTTTCCGGTTCCAGGGCGGCAATGCCGGGTGCATACAGTCCCTGATGCATAACGCCGATTCTCCACTTTGCATCCGTGTTGGCTTCCACGGCTTCTTTTGCCATGGCTCTGTGGTCAGCCGCAGAACCCGAACAGGCGTCAAACACGAGGAAAAGAACATCTCCGTAACGGAACCAGAAATCTCTGTCAAGTCCCGTAAAATACTTACCGAAGAATTCGTTAGGCATGTGTGTGTAATATTCATACATCATACCTTTTTTGTCGTGATTGCCGATTGCAAGTGCCATGGGAAGGCTCCTTGTGTATTCGGGCATAAGAAGTGTCTGCCACTCATCGGCCGCCTTGCCGGTGGAGGTGTTGTCGCCGGGGGAGAGAAGAAAACTGATGTCGGGATTCTGTGTGAGGGCTTCATCCAGCACGCTCTGCCAAACATAACCGATTCTGGATTGTTCCTCGGGATTGTCGGTAGACTGACCGCCGATCTGAATATCACCGATGAGCATCATCTTAAAACTGTCGAAGCCTTTGGATTCGTATTTGTATACTTCGCTCCAGCCTTTATCACCGAGCCATTGATAATAGTAGGTCGTGTTTTCTTCAATCCCTGTCATAGTTACACGGCAAACAAGTTGTTCGTCGTTTTCGGCGGGCGTGATTTCGCCTGTAAATTCAACGTGATCTGCCATTGATACATCTTTTGCAAGTCTGACGGTCGGCTGTGCCGTATCTTTATCGGCATGCCAACAAATGTTAAGCTGTGTTTCGTCTGCACCGACACAGAGAGTCGGCAGTGTGTTTTCATCACGCAAATTTGCATAAACCGCATTCCATTCTTCCTGTGTCAGTGATTTGTCATCGAAAGCGGCAAATGAAGAAACGAAACCGCATTGCAATAACAGCAAAACGGAAAGCAGGAACGCAAGTGATTTTTTGATGTGTTTCATAGGAGTCCCTCCAATTTTCGTATTTGTAATTATTTTACAACCGCAAAAAAGTTTTGTCAACATAAACAAATACATATGAATAAAATACCGATGATGTTTTTAGTTTTTCCGATTGATTTTCTTTGCAATGCTTGCTTTGTTGCGCATGAAATGATAAGATACGGTTGATGAAAATTTAGGGAGATCATTATGACCGGTTTGTTGATTGTAATTTACATTGTTTTTATTTCGCTCGGATTGCCTGATTCCATGTTTGGTGTTTCGTGGCCTGTGGTACATACGGAATTCGGCACCCCCGAAAGTTTTGCATCCCTTTACAGTATTATCATCGGTGTCTGCACGGGCGGTGTCAGTTTTGTGGCCGGTAAACTTATCCGTAAATTCGGAACGGGAAAGGTCACGCTGTTTTCAACGCTCCTGACCGCACTTGGTTTGATAGGGATCAGTTTTTCACCGAACATCGTTGTGATGATGATTTGTTCCGTGATTATGGGATACGGAGCAGGTGCGATTGATACGGGACTGAACAATTTTGTATCCCTGCATTATAAAGCAAAGCATATGAATTGGCTGCATTGTTTCTGGGGACTTGGCGTAACGGTCAGTCCCGTGATCATGTCCGTTTTTCTCGGCGGTGACGGCAATTGGCGAAACGGATACAGAGTTGTTGCATTGTTGCAACTTTTGATTGCAGGAATCGTATTTTTATCGCTTAAACAATGGAACGTTGTCAATGCGAATGTGAAAAGCACGGAAAATACTGAACATGAAGTACCTGAAAAGACTTTTTTGCAACTGATGAAGTTCAAAGGGATCAAGACCAGTATTTTGTCACTCGGTCTGTACTGCGGCGGTGAATTCCTGCTCGGTACTTGGGGTGCAACCTATGCTGTCAATGCATTTGCTGTTTCTCCCGAAGAAGCCGCCAAATGGGTGTCACTGTATTACGGCGGTATTATGTTGGGAAGAATTATTTCGGGATTCCTTGCCGAAAAATTGACGGATAACACGCTTATAAAAGGCGGTATGATACTTGCATTGTGCGGAGCCGTGTTGATGATGTTGCCGATCGGTAAAACAGCACTTTTCGGATTGCTTCTGATCGGTGTCGGCTATGGACCGGTGTTTCCGAGCGTATTGCACGATATTCCTTCCAGATTCGGCACGGATTACTCGGCTGACATCACGGGCTATCATATGGGCGGTGCATATGCCGTCGGTTTTGCCGTTCAACTGCTGTACGGTTTTTTGGCTTCTGCAACCACATTTGCGATCACCCCGTTTGTGTTGTTAATGCTGGGGATCGGTGTGATCGTTGCGACCTTAATAACACTGCATACACTCAAAATCAAGACAGAGGAAACTGCATAAGAGGACAAAGTTTTATTCTTTTGTTGTTCACAGAATATTTGGATTTTAATAATTTTAAGATATTTATTGAATATCATAATTCTTTTTGCTATACTTGTACTATACCACGTAGTTAAGGAGTTAAATATTATGAATAACATTACTTTGGTTATTATGGCGGCCGGCATGGGCAGTCGATACGGCGGGCTTAAACAAATGGATCCGATCGGTCCGAGCGGAGAAGTCATTCTTGACTATTCCGTTTACGATGCTATTGAGGCAGGCTTTGACAAGGTTATTTTTGTTATCAAGCATGAAATTGAAGATGATTTCAAAGCACTCATGCAAGGTAAGTATGAAGACAGAATCAAAATTGAATACGCTTTTCAAAACATAGACAATCTTCCCGACGGTTACTCTGTGCCCGAAGGCAGAACCAAACCTTGGGGAACCGGTCATGCGGTGCTTTCCTGTGACGGTATGATCGACGGCCCGTTTGCGGTTATCAATGCCGATGATTACTACGGAAAAGAAACATTCCGTCTCATTGCAAATGAACTGAAGAATCAAAATGCTGATAACGAGTTCTGCATGGTGGGATTCAAGGTTGAAAACACGCTGACAGAAAACGGTCACGTGGCAAGAGGGGTATGTCAGACGGATGCAAACGGTTGTCTGACCGAAATTGTTGAAAGAACGAAAATTGCGCGCAGAGACGGCAAGATCATGTTCACCGAAGATGACGGCGAAACGTGGACCGAACTCGCAGAAGGCAGTACCGTTTCCATGAACTGCTGGGGCTTCAGCGGTATGATGATGACGGAACTGAAAAACCGTTTCTCCGCTTTCCTTGATAAGAATGCCGACAATCCGCTCAAGTGTGAATACTTTTTGCCGTTTGTTGTGGATGAATTGCTCAAAGAGGGTAAAGTGTCCGTTAAGGTGATGGATACCACGGAAAAATGGTACGGTGTTACATATAAAGAGGATAAAGCCGTTGTTATGGATGCGCTCAGACAGAAGGTGCTTGACGGTATCTACCCCGAAAAACTGTGGTGAGAGTGCGAGAAATATTTTTATCCTATGTTCGTAAGAAGTTTTATCGTGAAGGATTGATAACTGAATAATATGAGCAAAACAATCTTTGATTACATAGTTGAAAATTTAAACGGTGATTTGCAACAGACCGCTTCAGATTTTGCAAATTATTTGCAGAATAGCAATATTGAGTTTATAAAAGATAACGGCTATTGGAAGGACAAAATCTATTATCTTTGCAAATTCAATGGTGAATACGTTTGCTTTATTTCAATCAAAGATCCGGATGAACCAGAAAATCATTGGACAATTTGGTCGGAGGGAAGTAAGGCTTACGAAGATGCAACTGTTGAGGATTGTGTAAAAAATGCAGCGTGGAAACACGTAGATCATTGCGGGAGTTGCGGCTCTTGCAGCGGTGGAAAAACCAAAAAAATCTTCGGTAAAATTTTTGACGATGTATGCGGTTGTACGTTCCGAATTGATAATGCAACTATAATTGATTTGCCGTTTTTGAAGAAAATGGTTGAATTGCGAATTGCTGAAATTACTGGCAAATCTATATGAGCTCCGAGGATAAATATATTAAAAATCATTGTTACAGACGGTATCATTTACAAAAACGGAAATAGATTTGAATGGTAAAAAGACGAAGGATGGCTCTGATGAAAGAGCGATCCTCCGTTTTTATAATACGTCAAATCTTCTGTTGGTTATGTTATATCCCAAGTCCACGGATGTAAAGCCTCCGTGTGAATTTGCATATTCGCCGTGCTGCATATCATCAAACGGCAATGCACCTTTTAACAGAATATCATTTGTAACAAATTTGAATATGGTCTTATACAATTCGTCATTTTCTTTGCCGTCAGCAAAACGGACATTGCAACAGTTGTTAAGTCGCAGACAGTGCACTTCGTCAACGCCGCAGCCTGCAACTGCAATCAGATCATCCATTTCAAAAATGCCGTATTCAAGATTGTTTTCATCAAGATAATCCTGCTCGTTGAGCAAGTGTTTTACATAACAGTCTTTTCTGCCGTTGGCCCATTTTGCGATTGCATTTTTATCTTTTGCGGTTAGCAATCTGATCGTGATATTGTCGGGAAGTGAGCATTCAAAAGGCTCACCGAAATATAACGCCTGTGGGGTAACTTTTAAGGTTTCCGTAATACCGTAAGAAGCGATGATTTCTTTCGCTTCTTCTTCGCTCTTATCGGAATAAAATGTCTTTCTCTGTGGGAAACGGTTGATCCAATCAGTCAGTAACTTAAAATCATCCGTTTGCATTTCAAGATAACAACCGCCTTTACAATCATCACCTATGCCGATAAAGCCGTTTTCGTAATTACCGTCAGGTGCGACGATCGTAAGACCGCAGTATTTGATTGTGGTGCAAAAATATCCGTACCGTTTTGCATCCTTTTCAAGAAGAAAATCAATCACTTCATCCGCATCAACGATCTTAAAATCAGGATTGCTATGCACAAATCGGGTTGCAACGGTTTGGTCTGTATTCTCACCCATACACATCATTCTGCTTTTGTTTTCGGTGCGGTATTCGCTCGGCGCAAGGCCGTACTTTTTCTTGAATGCTTTTGTGAAGCCCTCGTGGGAATCGTAGCCGATTGCAAGGGCGATATCAAGCACCGATTTGTCGGTAGTGCGAAGCAGAAAAGCCGCCTGCTTCAGACGCATATAGTTGATGTATGCGGTAACCGTAAAGCCTGTGTGAGAAAGAAAAATACGGTTGAAATAGTCAATTGAAAAACCGGCATTCTTTGCAACATCTTCAGCGGTAATCCCGCTTTCTGTTGCATTTCGCTTTGCAAAATTCACTGCCCTGAAAACAAGTTCTGTGTTTTCCATGGTGTAACTTCTCCTAATATAAAGTGTGTAAAAATCGACCTTTACAACACCATTATATCAGCAAACAGAAATGTTTTCTTGAACAAAAACGGTTTATTTGTTTTGATTACTTAATGCAAACAGCCATGTATCCCAATCACTGTTTTTGAAAAAATCATAGGCTATACGATGTCCGCCGGTTTGATATATTTTTTCTTTATAGTTCTTATTTTTTTCTTTAAGATTTTTAGACAATTTCTCGTTGCTTTCGGTGATCACAACACTGTCGTCTTTTGCCCATGAGATATAAAACGGCGTACCTGAAAGAGTTTTGAAATCCTCGTCCGTAAGATTGCGAATAAATGGATTTCTATAAGATTTATTTACTGTCATAAGTTTTTCATCGAAGGTGTATGCCATTGAGATTACTACCGCCGCATATTTGTCGGGATTTCTCAATACTTCATATACACAGGCATAACCGCCGTGGGAAATACCTGCAAGATAAATTCTGTCAAAGTCCACATTATTGTATGTATTCTGCAAATACTCAATAAAACCGTCAAGTGCTCGGCTGTGTTCCGGTGTGTTATATTCACAGGCAGCATCAAGATGTATAGCAACCTGATGACATCTATTTTGGTTGAGTTTTTTTATCAGTTTTGTAAACTCATCCATCTGTCTGTTGTTTTTGCCTGCTCTATGCAAGCCGTTCCCGTGATGAAAAATAACTACAGGATATTTTCCCTTATCTTTGATTGCTTTGCACCTAAAGAAAAATCCTTCACCTGTTGATTTGTCACAATAGAATAATTTTTTATATGACGGGTAAACGATAGTGTGACCTTGTCTAATCACGCCTGATTTTTCAACACTTTTTGACAGTGATTGTTTGTATTCTTTTAGTATAGGAATTTTTTTATAAACTGAGCGCATGAGCAGGGCAAAACATCTGTTGCTTAATGTCATAAATTCCTCCAAAATCATAAAAAATATAAATTATAAGTCAAAGAATTTTCAAATTTGAATTTCGTCAAATAGAAGTTTTTCAATGGTAATTCGAGGACGCCACCATTTTCTTGCCTGTTCGAATTCGTTGTGATATGAAGTAAACCATTTCCAAGTAATATCAAAACCGCCGTCGTCCATTTGCATTTTAATCAAAATATCTTTTTCCGCTTCAATTAACGATTTGATTTCTGGTGTGATAAACTCCGGGTGTTTTCCGATAAACAAAACTGATGGCATCGGTACATATTCAACACCGTATTTTGATGTATCTTTGCAAATGCAATTTTCAATAACCATAGATAATAGGTCCTTGAAAACATTTAAATCTACAATATCATTAATGTTGTTTGAAGTCAAAAACTCATATGCCAACAGATAGCAATTTATATCATCTCCACTGATTTCTTTACATTTCTTGAGATATGTAACAGCTTCTTTTATAATCTCTTCGTAAAGCGGGATGCGGTTACCGTAACAAACCATAAATGCAGCCAAAGAAACTGACGGATTGAACTTGCTGATGCCGTCGTCCTTTTTCTCCCACCAGATTGCATGTGGATAATTTTTGTTACTGTCAATAGCAAACAGCCAACGCTTTTTATCTTCGTCAAAAGAATCGTGAGATTCCAAATATCTGACTATTCCTTTTATAATATCGGAATCTTTGTCAAGTGCATTTACACGGGAAAGAGTGATTATTGCATCGTTGGTTGCAATAGGACTTGAATTGGGATTAAAAAAATCAGGCTCAAGAGCATGTCCAAATCCGCCATCAGCATTTTGAAATTGTAAAATCTCATCAATAACGGATTCATTAGTGCCGTTTTCAAAGAAATATTTGTAAATTGATGACTCAAGAGGTCTTGCATTTTCTAAAATGAATTTTATTGCTTTACTCTTATCCATTGCGAGTTCCTTTCGTGTTGCCTGCAGAATATTACCATTATACATTGTTACTTTAGAAAAAGCAAATTATGCCGGTTTTAGTTTCGATGATTTGAAATGTTGTCCATTCATTTCCATGTTTGCCAAAGCAAAAAAGGACAATACTCCCTTTGAAGATGTGTGAAGGGGAGTTAAATTATGCAATTCGGCAAGGTGGAGATCTGCGGTGTCAATACGGCGAATCTTCCGGTTTTGCGTGAAGAAGAAAATATGAAACTGATTCAAGCGGCACAAAACGGCGATCGGACGGCTCGCAACCGAGTAATTGAGGGAAATCTTCGTCTTGTTTTGTCTGTTGTGCAACGCTTTGTCAACCGCGGCGAAAACCCGGACGATCTGTTTCAGGTCGGCTGTATCGGGCTTATAAAATCGGTCGATAATTTCGATCTGTCGCAGAATGTCCGTTTCTCAACCTACGCCGTTCCGATGATCATCGGCGAGATTCGTCGCTATCTGCGTGATTACACACCCGTCCGCGTCAGCCGTTCGGTACGTGATACAGCTTACCGTGCCATGCAGGTGCGTGAGAGTTTGCAGAATGCTGAAAACAAAGAACCGACGGTGGAACGCATTGCACGGGAAATGGGTGTTGCAAAGGAAAATGTGGTTTTGGCCTTGGAAGCCATTGTGGAGCCGGTTTCGCTGTTTGAGCCCGTGTATTCGGACGGCGGTGATACGATTTTTGTGTGTGACCAGTTGGGTGCTTCGGAAACGGAATCGGATTGGATAGAAGAAATGCAGTTTAAGGAAACCTTGGAAAAGTTGTCGGAACGGGAAAAAAAGATTTTGTATCTTCGGTTTATGTGCGGAAAAACGCAAACGGAAGTGGCGGCCGAGATCGGCGTATCGCAGGCGCAGATTTCAAGACTTGAAAAAGGTGTCGTGGATAAACTGCACGGAGAATGAAAGGAATGTTGAATTTATTGAAAAAAACTATTGTATTTTTTCTGTGAATCGTTTATAATGAATCAATAATCGGCATATATGATTGAATGCGGAGGTGTATGCAATGAGCAATACGAATGATATCACAAGAAAGATCGACATCGCCGGTAAGAATATGGACGAGGTGCGTCAAAATATGGTGCACGTCTATCAAGCACTGGAAGAAAAGGGGTACAATCCCGTCAGCCAGATCGTCGGCTATATTCTGTCGGAAGATCCTACTTATATTACTACACATAACAATGTACGCAGTCTTGTGCGCCGCATCAATCGTTATGAACTGTTGCAGATCATGCTGAATGATTTTATGAAAAATTCACTTGGAGAAACAGACTGATGGCTAAAACAGAAAAATTATTTACTTACAAAGGCAAACCTTTGGTTCGTTGCGGTAAAACCCTTTATTACGGCAACAGTTACGATCCGTTCGTAATCATGATTCAGATCGCTACCACCAAAACGGTCGGCGATATGGAAATTGCCGATAAGGTTTTTGTGCAGTTGCTCAATACCGATCCTACGGTTCGTCCGCGTGATGCGATCGTGAAAAAGAGTGAGAAAAAAGGACTTTACGCGGCCATGGATATTGCATCTATCTGGCTTGAGAGAGCATTGGCTTCCAATGCAGGTTAAAGAGGTATAAAAAATGGATCTGATTCTTAAATCCGATAAACTGCAAAATGTTCATTCCGACATTCGCGGTCCCGTTTTTATGGAGGCCAACAGAATGCGTGCGGAAGGTATTGATGTTCTTCGTCTGAATACAGGCAACCCTGCTACATTCGGTTTCGGTATGCCCGACAGTGTGCGCAATGCGCTTCTTAATAACGCAGACAAGGCGGTTGCTTACTGCGATCTCAAAGGTATGCCCGATGCACGTGAATCCATTTGTGCGTATCACAAGGCAAAAGGTATTGAAGGGATTACCCCCGATGATGTGTTCATTGGTAACGGTGTCAGTGAATTGGTTACAATGGTACTGACGGCTTTGCTCAACTATAATGATGAGATTCTTGTTCCTGCACCCGATTATTCTTTGTGGACAAACTCTGTTTATATTGCGGGAGCAAAACCTGTACATTACATTTGTGACGAGCAGAGCGAATGGTATCCCGATCTCGATGACATCCGCAAAAAGATCACCCCGAAGACGCGTGCGATCGTACTGATCAACCCCAACAACCCGACCGGTACGTTGTATCCCAAGGAACTTCTTGAGCAGATCGTTGCCATTGCAAGAGAACATAATCTCGTTATTTTCAGTGATGAAATTTACGACCGTTTGGTTATGGACGGTCTTGAACACGTTTCCACTGCTACACTGTGCCCCGATCTTCTTTGCATTACTATGAACGGTCTTTCCAAATCGCACATCGTCTGCGGTTTCCGTTGCGGTTGGATGCTCATTTCCGGTGCAAAGGACAAAGCACAGGATTTCATTGCAGGTATTCGTGCACTGTGTGCGATGCGCCTTTGTGCAAACGCTTTGATGCAGCTTGTCATTCCCGCCGCATTGAACGATCCTGAAAGCACTCGCGCCATGTTGGTACCCGGCGGACGTTTGTATGAACAGAGAGAAGCCTGCTGCCGTGAACTTGCAAAAATCCCCGGTGTCAGTTTCGTAAAGAACAAAGCGGCTTTCTACATCTTCCCGAAATTGGACAGCCGTTTCAATATTACCGACGATCAGCAGTTTGCAATGGACTATCTGCATTCTAAACACGTTATGATCATCCCCGGTCGCGGTTTCAATTGGCCGACGCCCGATCATTTCCGTATCGTTATGTTGCCTGAACCCGAACAAATGGCAAAGGCCATGCGCGATCTCGGTGATTTCCTTGCAGATTACCGTCAGAACTGAATAAAGCAATTAAGAAAAGGTGTTCCGTTTTGTGTGCGGAACACCTTTTTTTGCTTTACAGGAAATTCCTCCTGCAAAGCAAAAAAGATTTTATGTCCCGCCGAACGGGAAATGGGATTTCCCTTAGGCGTGCGACGAATCGAAAACGGTCGCCGTAGGCATACGGCGAAGCCGTTTTCTTGTGTGTATTATTTCAAGTGCAATGTGCAATTGTTGTCGGAAATACCGTAGTTGCCTGCAGTATGCTTGAGGATCTCATACAAATCTGCAGGTTCACCCCAATTGGTTTTGATATTGATGCGTTTGAGGATCGGTCTGAGCCGTTTGAACAAACCGAGGAAAGCATCCCCTTTGGGCGTTCCTTCCACAAAGGGTTGATCTCCTTCAAAGATACTGCGAACCAGTTCGATGGCTAACTCAGCAAAGGGCTCATCCTTGATGGAGGGATCCACTTTGATGCAAAGCAGTTTTGCGAATTTTCCGACTGACCAGTTGTTAACAACTTTGCCAAGAACCGTGACACCTTTTTTGACAATATTACTGTCTCCCAATCGCAGTTTTCGCATGATTCGATCGGGATCATTTGTCATGCCGGTAATGAGCGTGCGGATCATCCGTTCAAACTGATCCTGCAAATACTGTTTTCCTGTTTTGCCATTTTTATCCCAATCAAATTCCGGAATGGGAATACTTTCAATTTCAACCGAACTTTCATTTTTGATTGTCACAAGGCGCATATATGCCGGACAGCCGATCGCAGATCCGGTACATACATCATAGATTTTATTGCCGCTTTCTGTTGTATGTACATTCACGCTTTGGTTGTGCATGTGTCCTGTGAAAATGAGGTGTACGTCATTGTCTGCAAGCACGGTTGCCAGTGCTTTGCCGTTTTTCTGCATGGCATCACCGACCAGCCAAAACAGCGGTTGCCCCGGCAACAGGGGATAGTGTTCCATTGCAAACATCATCTGCCCGTCTGCTTTTGCCTTTTTTGCCTGTTCTTCCACCCACGCGAGGAATTCATCGTCGTATGCTTTGCCTTTGCCGTCTGCGGTATCGTTGCACAATACGAGAAGGCGAACACCGTCGGCAATTTGTGCCACATAAGAAAGATGCTCTTTATTGAATGCGATGGCACTGTCGTACCCGTAATCACGGTAGAAATCATACAATTCCTCAAACTTTGTGCCTTCTGGTTCTTTGCGTCCGTTTTCGTCGAAAGCAAACGGGTGTTCGTTAAAGTCATGCCCGGCGGTAACAACATAGATGTCTTTTCCGCTGGCTTTAAGTTTTTGAAGGAGTTTGCCGAAACTCTTGTGACTTTCTTTTTCGCCGTTAAAAGAAAGGTCACCGGCAATCAGAACAATGTCAGCACGGTCATCATTTGCAAGATAATCAAACACGGCCTCATTGATGGCGGCCGTTTCCGCGTAACATTTTTGCTCGAAATCCATGAATTGTTCATATTCATTGCCCCAACAGCCGAGAGAATGTTCAAAATAATGCGTATCCGTAATGACAAAAAATTTAAGATCTTTCATATTCTTTCCTCCCACAGTAAATGCATATAAAATATGATAACATTTGTAAAAAAATATGTCAACATGAACAGCGAATTTAAAAATTTATCTTGTATTTATGTGCAAAGTGTGTTATCTATATAATATAAATAGGAAAGGCAATGTCTTATGAAATACGAAAGCAATTGGAGATCTCTTGATACAAGGCCCGTTCCGCAGTGGTTTCAGGATGCAAAATTCGGTATCTTTATCCATTGGGGACTTTATTCAGTGCCGGGATATGCAAAAAAAGGCGACTATGCCGAGTGGTACGGTTGGAACATGAATGACAAAGAGAGTGCCACGTGGAAGTTTCATGAAACCAAATACGGTGCAGATTTTCAGTATGCCGATTTTGTGAAAGATTTCAAAGCGGAACTTTTCGATGCGGAAGAATGGGTATCTTTGTTCCGCCGAGCAGGAGCAAAGTATATCAATTTTGTTTCCAAACATCATGACGGTTACTGTATGTATCCGTCCGAATATGCTTGGAACTGGAATTCTTACGATCTTTTGCCGCACCGTGATTTCTGTGCCGAACTCAAAGCTGCTTGCGATAAGGCGGATGTTCGTTTCGGGGTGTATCATTCCGTCTATGAGTGGTTCCATCCTCTGTTTTTGAAAGATCCCGAAGAATACGCGCTCAAACACCTGCATCCCATGCTCAAGGAATTGGTTGAAAAATATCAGCCTGCAACACTGTTCACCGACGGCGAATGGCAGTATACATCGGATGTTTGGCATTCTGAGGAATTCCTGCAATGGCTCTACAACGAATCGAGCGTGAAAGATTTTATCGTTCCCAACGACCGTTGGGGCAGAGAAACACGCGGCGTGCACGGCGGTAATTTTACAACCGAATACGGTTTTGTCGGCAACGAAAGCGCAGACAAGACTTGTGACGATATACAGGAACTTCGCTATTTTGAAGAATGCCGCGGCATCGGCAGAAGTTTCGGTGTTAACCGCATTGAAACTACGGATGATTATATGTCGGCTGCAGAACTGATTGAACTTTTGGTGGATCTTGTTTCAAAAGGCGGCAATCTTCTTTTGAATGTCGGTCCGAATGCAGACGGCACGATTCCCGTTATCATGCAGGAACGTCTGGAGCAGATCGGCGAGTGGCTTAATATAAACGGTGAAGGAATCTACGCTGCCCGTAAACTGAAAAAGAGTAAATTTGAAAAAGTCTGGTATACACAGCGTGACGGCAAAATTTACGTTTTCTTTACCGGCTTCCCATTCGGGGAAAAGAAGATCGACCTTGCCTTTGATCCCTCTTACAAGGCACGGTTGCTTGGATGCGATGTAAAAGTTGATACGGCCGCTGATGAGGCAGGTATGAAATTGCTGTTCCCTGCAATCAATCCCGATGAAATGAAATCAAAATATATTTACACAATTTGCCTTGAAAAATAATTTTTAGGGGTGCGTATATATGGCATTTATCCGTAGTCGAGAAGAAGAACGCACTGGCTATCAAAACGGTTTGCCGTTGGAGCCTTTTATTGATTTTCAAAACGATTTTGTCATGTGCTACCGCTTGAATGAGACCACCTCGAAACGGGTGCAGGAATACCGTGAGAACGGATATGTGGTGCATCTGATGACGGGTATCTCATGGGGCGCGTATCAAGATTATCTGCTCGGAGAATATGACGGCAGAGAACACCGTGATGAATGGCAGAAAGACCGTTACGGTAATGAGATCGTGCACGGTGAGATGACACCTTATATGGTGCCGACGATCTCTTTTGCAGATTATCTGAGTGAAAAACTGAAAATTGCTGTCGATGCTGGTGTGGTTGCCATTCATGTGGAAGAACCCGAATTCTGGGACAGAGGCGGTTATTCCGATGCCTTCAAGCGTGAGTATGAACTGTATTACCGAGAACCGTGGCAGGCACCTCATAACAGTGTGGATGCACATTACCGCTGTGCACAGCTCAAAGCGTATTTGTACCGCCGTACCATTGACCGCGTCAGTTCTTCAATAAAGGAATACGCAAAAGTCAGATACGGCAGAGATGTCCGCTTTTATGTTCCTACACACAGTTTGCTCAACTATACACAGTGGAAGATCATGAGCCCCGAAGGGATGCTTGCCGATATTCCGGGCGTGGATGGTTTTATTGCGCAAGTGTGGACGGGTACGTCCCGTGAAAAAAACGTTTACAATGCTGTATTTAAGGAAAGAACCTTTGAAACGGCGTATCTTGAATACGGTGTGATGCAGGAACTTGTGCGCGGCACGGGCAAGAGAATGTGGTTTTTGCACGATCCGATCGAGGATAATCCTATTTTTGACTGGAATGATTACAGGGAGAATTACTATAAGACCGTAACTGCATCTTTGTTGCATCCGCACATCAATCATTATGAGATCTGCCCGTGGCCCGATCGCATTATGCACGGCGCATATCCCAAAGGTGCACCCGATGCGATCACCATTCCGGATACATACAGAACTTTGCTTAACGGAATGTTCCAAACACTCGGTGATATTGAATGCGCTGAAAACAGGGATGCACTTCGTGTGGGTGTGCTGATGAGCGACACTGCACTTTATCAGCGCACGTTTCCCGACCATCTTTACGGAAAAGCACCCGAGGAAGAGGTCGGCACGGTTTTGCGCACGGATGAAACTCTGATGAAAAGTGTCATTGAAAGGGTGAAAAACGGTACTTCATCACGCGAGGATGAATTGAAAATCATTGAATCCAATGCTTTTCCGCTGTTTTACGGTTTGAGTCTGCCTTTGCTGAATAACGGTTTGCCTGTTCGCCCCGTGTTGCTTGATAATGTGCGCCGTTATCACGATACGTTGGACGAATATAATTTACTTGTTTGTAGTTTCGAGTTTATGAAACCGCTGTCACCCGATGTTAACAATGCATTGGCGGCGTGGGTGCAAAAAGGCGGTGTGTTGATCTATGTCGGTGACGGCAGTGATCCGTTCCACGCGATTCGTTCGTGGTGGACGGGGAAGTATGATACACCCGCACAGCATTTGTTTGAACTGTTCGGACTTGAACGTACGCCGAATGACGGCACGTACAGGTACGGAAAAGGTCATTTGATCGTTCATAAGCGCAACCCCATGATGTTGTGCGTGAGAAAAGATCTTGCAGAAGAATACAAGCAGATCGTGAAAAATGCTTGCGTATTACTCGGCACCGAATGGCAAGCGGATAATAAACTGCTTGTTCGCAGAGGCAATCATGTGATCGTTGCCGCCTTGGGTGAAAGCGATGTTGCAAAACCTGTTGAAATGCACGGATTGTTTGCGGATATGTATACTGAAAATTTTGAAATTAAAGAGCATATTGCGCTTGCGCCCGACACGAGCAAATTGCTGTTTGATTTTGATACGATCGCAGAGGAGGACCTGCGCATCATCGGTACTTGTGTGCGCGTATTTTCCATGCAGGAGGAAAACGGAAAAATTGTATTATCTGTTCGCGGTGCACAAGGTTTGAAAGCATTCATGCGTCTGCGTGTGCCTGCCGATTATGCCTCGGCAAAGGCCACGATCGACGGCGAAGCGATCGAATGTGAATATGATGAAAAATCCCGCACTGTCTTATTGACTTTCGACAGTGTAACGGGTGATAGATCGATTGAAATTATAAAATAACGGAGGATATATTATGAGTAAAAAGATCAAAGTTGCAATCATTGGTTGCGGTTCCATTGCAAACAGCGCACACATTCCTGCTTACATGGCGGATGAAAATGCTGAAATCAAGTATTTTTGCGACATTATTCCCGAAAAGGCAGATGCATGTGTGGAAAACTATGAATGCGGTACTGCTGTATATGATTATCATGAAATTCTTGACGATCCCGAACTGGATGCGGTTTCCGTTTGCACGCATAACGATATGCATTCGATTATTTCCATTGATTTCATGCGCCACGGCAAGCACGTTCTGTGCGAAAAGCCTGCAGCAAGAATTCTCAGCGAAGCACAGGAAATGGAAAAAGTGTCTTATGAAACCGGTCGTATTCTTGCCATCGGCGTCTGCAATCGTTATAATGATGCTGTCAATAAGATCAAACAGCACATTGAAAACGGCGACCTCGGAGAAGTATACCACGTCTTTGCTTCTTTCCGCGCGCACCGTTCCATTCCCGGACTCGGCGGTGATTTTACCACCAAGGCTTCTTCCGGCGGCGGTGCACTGATTGACTGGGGCGTACATTATCTTGACTTGATTTTGTATTGTTGCGGTGATCCGAAACCCAGAACCGCAAGCGGTGTCGCATTCTGTAAACTCGGTAAGAACATTAAGGATTATGTTTTTGAATCCATGTGGGCAAAAGACACGTATAATCCGGACGGAACGTACGACGTTGACGATTCTGTGACAGGTCTTGTGCGTACTGACGGTCCCGTAATCAGTTTTGAAGGTGCATGGGCACAGAATGTCGGTGAACATGAGACCTATATTGATTTCCTCGGTGACAAAGCAGGCATTCGTTTGCAGTATTGCGGCGGTTACAAAATCTATTTTGTTAAAGACGGAAAACTGTGCAATGATGAACCCATCAGTGAGCGCAATCCGATGCATGCTGATGAAGTGCATGATTTCGTCAAATGTGTCATTGAGAACACGAGAACACGCAATGATATTTCTAAAGCAATCCTGACGTCTTATATCATGCAGGGGATTTATGACAGTTCCGACAGCGGTCGAGAGGTCGTTTTTGATTAAACATTTTTGTTGTAGTTGAGATAATACCACCGAATTACAAATTGTGATGCGAGAAAATAATTGTAAATTTTCTTGACTTACGCAGTGTTCGGTGGTATAATTTTTCAACAATGTCAGAAAAATACAAACAAGGAAGGGATTGCCGTTTGGATAAGCAAAGATCCTTTTTCCGAGCCTTAAAAGGATTCAGTTGGCTGACACAGCTCGGTGTTTCCTTGATATGTCCGCCTTTGCTTTGTGTTTTTGTTGCCGTTAAATTACAGGAACGTTTCGGAATGGGCGAATGGATCGTTATTGTTGCCGTTGTTGTCGGTGTGCTGAGTTCTGTTTGTTCGTTTATCACATTTGCAAAACAAATGATCGCACAGGCAAAAGCAGAATCGCAAGAGGAGGAAACAGAGGATGAAACTTGACGCTGCCGTAAAAAAAGAAACCTGTACCGTTGCTGTCGGCTCTGTTTGTGTCGGTGTCGTCTTTGTTGTTCTCTTTTTTGTTGTCAGTCTTTTGACCGATCGCGTTGTTTTTGACTATACGGTTCCTTTGGGAACTTTATACGGCACCGTTTGTGCGGTTCTGAATTTCTTTTTGATGGCCTTGACCGTGCAGAAATCCCTCAATGCAGGGGATGATGCAAAAAAGAAAATGCAGGCCTCCTATTCGGGTAGAATGTTACTGTTGGTCATTTTGCTCGGTGTCGGTGTTTATTTGCCGTATTTTCAATGGCTTTCGGTGTTGGCAGGTGCATTTTTTCCGCGTATCGTCATTTTTGTTCGCGGGATCTGGCTGCGTAAACATCCGGAGGCGGATTCTGTGACCGTGCAGGAAAACGGAGGTGACGCTTAAAGAATGGAAGTCACATTAAACGGTGCAAAAATCTATTATACGATCGATTTGTTCGGTGGCATCAATATTACCGAAAGCATGGTCGTTTCGTGGATCGTTATGATTATCATTGCCGTGCTATGCAAGGTTTTGACGCACAATATGAAAGTACGTCCCGAAACCAAGCGTCAGTTGATCGCGGAGTTTCTTGTTGAAAAGGCCACCAATCTTGTGGTCGGAAATATGGGAGAGGCATTCCGCAATTTTACGCCTTTTATTGCCGCGTTGATGGCCCTGTCTTGTCTGTCCAGCCTGTCCAGCCTGTTCGGTTGTTATCCGCCGACGGCAGATCTGAACATCATTGCCGGCTGGTCGATCGTTGTCT
Organism: Clostridia bacterium; assembly: GCA_017396895.1. GTDB lineage: Bacteria > Bacillota > Clostridia > Oscillospirales > Acutalibacteraceae > RUG806. Next base: position 389 of record JAFQKN010000116.1, on the reverse strand, counting down.
TTGTTCTTATCACGTATTACAAAATGCGTGCAGGTATCGGGAATTATTTGGTCGGATTCACAAAACCGATCTTTATTCTCACCCCCTTTAATATCATCAGCGAGATCGCAACGCCTGTGTCCATGACCTTCCGTCACTTCGGTAACATTGTTTCGGGTATGGTTATTGACACACTCATTTACGCGGCTATGGCTTCGTTCTCAACCGTTCTGTTCGGTTGGTTGCCGGGGTTACTCGGTTCTTTCCCGTTTTTACAGATCGGCATACCCGTTGTATTCTCGTTGTATTTTGATATATTCAGCGCACTTCTGCAGGCATATATCTTTGCAATGCTGACCATGCTTTATATCAGCAATGCTGCAGAAGATAATCCGCCGAAAGAAAAAAAG
>JAFQKN010000115.1 GCA_017396895.1 Clostridia bacterium | reverse complement strand
GTTTGTTTTTTCCAAAAAGAACTTGATTCAGACGCTTTGTTTTGTTATAATAGATATGAAATTAATAACAGTAAGGCGTTGAATCATTATGGATATTTCATCTTTGAAGCCCATTCTTGAATTCCTTGTATCTTTATTTTCTCTGCTGTTTGAAGCACTTGACGAAGAAATTATAGGCATTGATGTCAGCGGTCTTCTCGGAGATCTGGATCTCGGCGATCTCGGCATTGAACTGTAACGTCACCAAAAAAAGTGCTGCACGGCGGTGCGGCACTTTTTTACTTTATAGCGGAAAGGATGTAATTCACATGAAAAAACTCCCTGTTATTGCGATCGGCCGTGAATTTTGCAGCGGCGGTGCCGAGATCGGCCATCGACTTGCCGCACATTACGACATTCCCTATTACGACAGAAGCATCATCGACCATACCGCGGAAGTTACCAAATTGAGCGAGCAGATCGTAGAATCACACGATGAAAAAGCCTTGGGATTTTTTGATTTCCCGGGAATGCCCAACGGCAACAGTTGGTATCTGGAAGATCCGTCTGCCATTCTTCCCATCGGGCTACGCATTGCCGATGCACAGTTTGACATCATCAAAAAAACGGCACAAAACGGCCCGGGTGTGTTCGTCGGAAGATGTTCGGATTATGTTCTGCGGGATCGCCCGGATGTTTTGCGCATTTTCATTTATGCCGATATGCAGGCAAAAATACAGCGCGCACAACGCCTTTACGGGCTGAATGAAAAAACAGCCAAACGACTGATCAATAAGACCAACCGTGCAAGAGCCAATTACTACAACAAGTACACACATGAAAAATGGGGTAACAGAAACAACTTTGAGTTGTTCATCAATGCCGGTGCAATCGGAACGGACAAAGCCGTTCAAATGATCTGCTATTACATAGATAACCTCTATGAGCCGAAATAATGAAAGTATATTCAACAACAGCGGTCTGCGCAATACGCACAGACCGCTGTTTGCTGCTTATTTGATTTTTCAGGAAATCCCGTCCATGAGTTCACCGATGGTAACATCGGGATTCTCTATACCGCCGAGAATGACTTTGATGGCTCCTTTATGAAGGTCATCAATGTTTTTGGCACTGATAAGATTGGGACGGTACATATAATAGAAATCCATACCGCCGTCGGATTGTGTGGGCAGAGAAAATACGTACAAAGGCATAATATATCTGCCGGGATTATAGCCTGCAAATTCAATCTTCACGCCGTCTTCCAAGGGAAGATACAGCGGCAACCAAGTATACATCATAAAGGACGGACCTTGGGATGTCTTAAAATTAAAGATCTTCTGTTGCATAAGTCTTGCGTGCATATAGGGGAAATTGGAATGCCTGTACAACTGCGTACGCAGACCGAACATATAAGCAAGTGCCTGTGCAAACGTAGATTCTTCCTGAATGATGGAATGCAACTGCAAGGGCTGTGCAACACAGCCGCCCATGCGCTTGGTCTTATATGTTACACGACGGCTGCAAAGCGGCATCATCAGGGTGTCGGGCGTTCTGTAGTTAATGGCCGAAGCATAGGTACGCATACCGAGCATGACCAGATTTTCGGGTGCATTCTTGGTGTCACGGCAGTAATCAAAGAACTTCTGCGCCTGTTCTGCGCAGACATGATAGCGTGCAATTTCGCACTTATCGTGAATCATATCGTAAGCGGCAGGCACACGCAGATTCGGATTTTTGGTCTTTTTGCGCATTTTTTCAAGGAATGCAGGACCGTGAACACCGGCGTAGAACGGCTCACCGTTCTGTGTCCAGTAATCCATATAGAACTTGTAGTCCTTTTCATACCTTGCCTTATCTTCCAGATAAGCAAGATCCGCTTTGATCGCATCTTCATAAGGATACAAAGGTTCAGGCATTTCTTCGCCTTTGCTCAGTGCATTGTAAACAGCAAGAAGATCCGCATAGAAAACGCCGCAGGCAAGTGCATCCATAATGATATGAGAAGCATTCAGATAAATGCCCGTATGTCCTTCGGGCGTTGTAAAAAGAATGATACGGAAAATTTCATCCTTGAGCCATTTGACAGGCTTCTGCGCATCCGCTTCCAGACAAGCCTGCATTTCTTCCTTGGTTTCAAAATGCTTGACGGGAATATCGTCCAGTACAACTTTCGGCAGAAAATGCTGGCGGATCTCCTTGTCTAACTTAAAGAAACGCAAGCGCATACAGTCGTTTCTTTCAATTTCGATATTAACTGCTTTTTTGAGCAATTCCATATCCAATTTCTGATTCACAGCAACGGACGTCGGAATCTGCATAACGCTTTTATGCAGACTGAATTTGATCATGTAATACATGGTCTGTTGCGATGCAATCAACGGATAATGAACGGCGGGAATGGCTTTTTTACTCATAAATCAATCACCTTTCAAGGACAGTGAATGCCGATATTTTTTTTCGTAATGAAATAAGTATAAATCAAATAAAAAGTCAAGTCAAGTCACAAATCATTTGTTTTTGAATCAATTCTTACAAAATCTGCATATTTTGTATCAAATCAGACATTCACCGTGACTTCGATCCACGCAATCTGCAGGCATTTGTCTGTGTTATTATGCAAATTGATCTGCAATTGCGACTCCGATTCAAGTGTTCCTGCAAAGTATTCGGCAAATAAAACTTTGCCGCCGCAAAAATCAGAACGCTCTCTTCCCTTTTCATTTCGTGCAACCACCGAAGGATTACCCGTGCAGGCAGCCTGTTTGCCGTTGAGCGTTACCGCTATGCAATCCTGCGTCTGCACGTTGAGAATGCCGACGACCGCACAGACGGGTGCACCTTCAAACACAGGACCGAGCGTAATATTACAACGGTAGTCTGCCCCGGGCAACAGTGCTTTCGGATATGTGCCCGTCAGAACATGACGCCTTCTTGCGCCGACGCATTCCTCCAATTTTCCGCACGTTTCGTAAATATCATATAAGACGGGATCGGAATCAAACAAGTCTGCGCAAAAACCGTCCAACCACAAGCCGTTACAGCCTTGTGAGAGGTAACCGACCGCAAAACCGTTCATGATCTGTGCTGTCGGATAATACTTTTTCCCGTTCGTTTCACAGAGCAGTGCATCAACACCCGCAAACACACCAATGTCCGTATTTTCGGACATCCAATCCACAACCGACAAATGACCTTCACAGCGTTTTTCGGCGGAACAAACGATCACCGCATCCATGTCAGAAAGGTCAACATTCTGCTCTTTCAACATTTGCACATCTGCACAAAGAAGCACGTACAAAAGTGCTTCAGGCGCCAGATCGGTGCGCAATTGTGCCGCATCGGCAATGACGGAAAGATCCTGTGTTTTTCGACAATCCAACACAATACCCGACGTGAGCCCTGCACGAAAAGCCTCATCAATTCGTTCTTTTTTCGCATCCACACGCAACATCGGCGTCATGCCGAGTGCACGGCAACGCGCAACCCATATTTTCAGTGCTTTTTCATCGGTACCGTCAAAGCAAAGCGTTTCTATGTGCGTGGCAAAATACTGATCTGCAAGGGCACCGATCTGTTCTTTGCGTGCGGTTTCAACATTGAAGCGGCTCAGAAATTGACGTTCCGCCTGTGCATCCACGTGTAAAATGAGTTGCGTATCGGACATTTCCGCATCAAATTCCGTATCAAACGGCATAAAATCTTCCATTAGTCCACCAAATCCTTTTGTCTGTAATACTTATCGGATCTTTTCAAATAATCAATCAGCATCATCGGCCAATCGGTCTGAATGAAATCAAAGCCTTTGTCGGCAAGCCAGCCCCAGCCGTAATCTTCGCTCTGCGTCAAAGCGGAGTCGTCACTGTGCCCGCCTGCAAGTTGTTCTTTATAGTTGTAAATAATGGAATTAACCCAACACAAGATGCCGTCGCTGTGCATTTTTTCGATGAATTCATCACTTGCCAAATATTCTTCATCGCTCTTAAACAGGATCTCAACACCGACATAATTGACATTACTGCGCAACAGACGTTCATGCGCAAGATGATCTCTGCGGATGATGGGCATAAAAGGCAATTCGGGAGCCACTTCTTCAAGCACGCGCAAAACCCTATCGGACAGACTGCTTTTGACAAGCATCTGATCGATCATGCCGTGTCTCTTGATCGCTTCGTATATCTTTTTCGGATTGTCCCAGAATTTATCAATGTTAATGTAACAACGGCCTTTGAACTGCTCTAAAAAGGAATCAAAATCGGCAATGGTAAATTGCGTAGCAGTATTGTCATAATTGACATAGTGCATCTTCGTGACCGTATCAAGATTCAGATGGTTCAAAGAAATAAAACGGTTCAGATGCTGACGTTCCATGCCGGGATGAAACAGAAAGAGTTGTCCGTCTTTACTGCAACTGACATCCACTTCGATCATATCTGCACCCTGCTTGAGTGCAATTTCATAAGCCGCCGGTGTGTTACAGGGAATGTTTCCGCCTGCCGCACCGCGATGGGCAACAACGATCATATTTTCTTTTGCCTTTTGTCGAAGATCAAATTCCATACCGTTTCCCTCCGTTTATAAATGACATATACTCTCATATTAAGTATATAAGAGGATTGCAAATCTGTCAAGAAGTGTCTTCATTTCTTGACTTTGCAAACGCTTTTGCCTATAATGAATAAAAACAATCAACACAGGTGAACAGGATGTTATATACAAATTTTCAAGATCTGACATTGCCCAAACTCGGCATGGGCTGTATGCGCCTGCCCGGTGACGGCTATGCAAAGCCGCATATTGAAGAAAATGAGACCGAGCAGATGATCGACTTCTGTATGCAAAACGGTGTGCATTATTTTGATACCGCATGGGGCTATCACAGCGGCAACAGCGAACCGACCGTGGGAAAATTCTTAACAAAATATCCGCGTGAAGATTTCTTTCTTGCAAGCAAATTCCCCGGTTATGACCTTTCCAATATCGGCAAAGCAAAAGATATTTTTGAGCAACAACTTGTGCGCTGTCAGGTGGAATATTTTGATTTTTATCTGTTTCACAACGTCTGCGAACTGAACATTGACGCATATCTTGACGATGAAAAATACGGAGATTTTTCTTATTTATTACAGCAAAAGAAAAACGGCCGCATCCGACATCTCGGCTTTTCTCTGCACGGCAGTTTGGAAGTTCTGCAACGCTTTCTGGCGGCTTACGGTGAGCACATGGAATTCTGTCAGATCCAGCTCAATTACCTCGACTGGACGTTTCAGGATGCAAAAGCAAAGGTGGAATTGCTGAACAGACACAACATTCCCATCTGGGTGATGGAACCTTTGCGCGGCGGCAAACTGGCAACATTATCGCCCGAACACGCAAAAGTTTTGCAGAATCTGCGTCCGCAGGAAAGCGTATCTGCCTGGGGTTTCCGTTTTCTGCAAAGCATTCCGGGGGTTGCGGTCATTCTGTCGGGTATGTCAAACATGGCACAGTTAGAAGAAAACATCCGCATTCTGTCCGAACACAAACCGTTGAATGCGGCTGAATGGGATGCTTTGCAATCCGTTGCAAAAGACATTCAAAAAACAACTGCACTCCCCTGCACGGCCTGCCGTTACTGCGTGGATCACTGTCCGTTGGAGTTGGATATCCCAAAACTCATTGATCTGTACAATGAACTGTGCTATTCGGGCGGCGTGGTCGCAAAAATACGCACCCGTGCTTTGCCTGCAGACAAACAACCGACCGCCTGTTTGCAATGCCGTTCCTGCGAAGCGGTCTGCCCGCAACAGATTAAAATTGCGGATATGATGCAAGATTATTCGGAACGATTCTTATAAACGATCAGAAAAAAAAGACACGGAACAGAACCGATCAAGGTTCTGTTCCTCTGTTTTTATTCCTGTCCGAACTTTTCCTTACGGATCCTTCGGATCATGATACCCGTATTCAAATTGGCGGCATTCTTGGGATACACAGATTCCAAATGACCGTGTCTGTATTTTTCAGTCAACATTGCAAGGATCTGTTCATCCGTCTGCTCCTCACGGATCCCCTGTGAGATCAGTTCGATCATATCTTCCGTTGCCTGTCTGCAGTGCGTCAGATAAAACCGTGTTTGTTCTTCCGTTAATAGACCGTAATGCGGCGCGATCAGTTTTTTTACATCCAATGCGCACACTTTGTCGATCGATTGCAAACAAAGATCGCAACCGACCAGAATGGACGGCAACACCTGCTCTTTTCCGTCATATACACCCAAGGATTCACAGGCCAACAACAGTTTTTCGCTTCGCAGATAAAACCCGATGCTGCAATGGGTGTGTCCCGGCAACGAGAGTATTTCAAACGCATATTCCCCTGCCTGCACGACGTCACCGTCCTGCACAACAATGTCCACGCGCAGATGCTCACCTAAAAAGGGGTAGTCCGTAATGCCGCAGGCGGCCGCGTGTTTTGCATCCAGCTCCTGCATCACCTTTTTTGCACCGGGGCGTTTGAACACCTCTGCCGTGTGCAGACTTGCCACCACTTTGGCATCGGGAAATGTCTGCAAAATATATGCACTGCCCAAGGCATGATCGTAATGCGAATGCGTCAGAAAAATATAGTCAAGATTACGCGCACCGAGTTGTTTCTTGATTTTTTCGGCCACTGCGAAACCCGTAAATCCAAATCCCGTGTCATACAAAATGGCGGTTTTTCCGTCGTCAAGCAGAAATGCGCTGTCACCGGGATCGATACGCACATCGGTTACTTTTATGTTCATTGTTCACTTTTCCTTTATCAGAATGCAGGAATTTACCCGCAGATTGAATTTCAATTCACCGTTGCAGGAGATCGGTTCGGCATCATGGGTTTCATCCAACAAAAAGACATCATAATTCCCTGTTTTTCCGAAATCAAACTGCACCTGTTTTTCGGGCAAGGCATCATCGTCCGCATAATAAACGGCCATACATTGTACCTTACCGTCTGCGTCCACACCGCAGAGAGAATAAATATGATCTTCTTTTGTTGCACAGCGTACTTCCCGATAGCCGTTATAAAAAGCACCGTACCACAAAAACGGGTAGTAGCCTTTCAGCGGTCGATAGGTATAAAAATCGAACAAACCGTTGAATACAGACGGACGGGTATCGTAATACATAAGCATATCAATGCTTGATTTCTGCGCTTCACACATACACGCACAAACGAATGCCGCACCCTTCATACCGTGAATCATTTCCAGCGTGTGCACATATTCCCGTCCGAAATCCTTGACATAATTCCATTCATTGAGGATGCTTTCGGCACTTTCATAACCGTATTTACAAAGTAAGTTTTTGACCGTTTCACTGCGTTTTATCATGTCGGCAGGATCAATACAATAAATGTGCCACGAAAAGAAATCAATGGGCACACTTCTTTCTTGCATACAGGCCAAAAAATCTTCCGTCCAATCCATATTGCCTGCAATGGCAGGACCGCCGATTTTCAAATGCGGAAAACAGGTTTTCAAATGCTTTGCGGCAATTTCATACATCTCAAAAAACTGCGCTTTCGTCCCGCCCCACGTACGTTTGTTGGGGCTGTCATCGGGATCGAGATCCGCTTCATTCCAGATCTCCCAGTATTCCATGTTCAAATGATATCCGTCTGCCCATCCTTCATTGTAATGACGGATGATATGCTCGCAGATCACCGCCCATTTATGAAAATCTTTCGGCGGAAGCGTGCCGTGTTTTTTGATCTGATGTTCAATGGTCTGTCCCAAACGGAAAAAGGTTTGGGTATCGGCATCCAAGGCAACCAAAATTGCCTCGTCCGTACAGGCAAAATCATAGGATGCGGGATCGTAAGGATCTGCATCGAAATCCGGGAAGATGCAGGTGATATCATGACTGTACGGGCCACCGTAGATGCCGCACATAGCAGAATCATGGTTGCGGCAATAACGCATATGGGCGGCTTTGTATTCGGACAGATTGGTGCGCCACTGGTCTTGCGCATGGCGTTTGTGCCAGGGACCTCCGTTGGTTGCATTCAGAATTTTGAATTCACCGTATGTTTTTGCGGTATCAAATTGCAGTTTTACCATTGCATACATCCTCCTGCATTCTTATTATTTGCGAATCAACTGCACGACGCATTCGACGTGTTCGGTGTGTGGGAACATATCGACGGGTTGAATTCTTTTGACCGCATAGCCAAGTTTTGTGAATTGCACAAGATCACGCGCAAGGGTTTCGGGATTGCAAGAAACATACACAATGCGGTCGGGTGCGAGGGTGGACGCGGCTTTGATGAACTGCGGTGTACTGCCGGCTCTGGGCGGATCCATCAGCAGAACATCACAGTGTTCCCCGTTTTCTGCGGCTTCACATAAAAAATCGGTGGCATCCGCACAGACAAAGCGGATGTTTTTCATATCGTTGCATTTTGCATTGCCGATGGCATCCTTGACTGCCTGCGGATTGCTTTCTACACCCACTACATGGCCTGCCGTTTTGGCGGCAACCATGCCGATCGTACCGACACCGCAATAAGCATCGACTATGGTCTCATTGCCCGTAAGACCTGCATATTCCATCGCAATGTTATAAAGTTTTTCGGTCTGCACGGGATTGATCTGATAAAAGGACTGTGCCGAAATACGAAACTTCAGGCCACAAAGCACGTCCGTGATATATCCGTCTCCGTACAACACCGTCTGCCGTTCACCCAGCACAAGCGAAGTGAAACGGTCATTGACGTTGTGAATAATGGTCGTAATATCGGGATGCGCTTTCAGAAGTGCCGAAACGAAACTGTTTTTGCCAGGAAACATGGGAGTTGCAGACACCAGAACCACCATAATTTCCCCTGTTGCAAATGCGCGTTTGACAAGCACATGGCGCAAAAATCCCGTGCGGTTGAATTCGTTATATGCAGTCAGTTTGAAGGATTTGAGCAATTTGCGTACGGTGACGATGATCGCATCCGCTTTCTGATCCTCGATCATACAGGAATCCACTTTCACAATGCGGTGAGAACCCGATTGATAGACGCCTGAAATGATCTGACCGCCGCGTGTGGTACCGAATGCCGCCTGCACTTTATTGCGGTAATGGAAGGGTTTTTCCATACCTATGATCTCCTGCACGTGTCCGAAGCGACCGAGCAATTTAATGACTTTAGCCTGCTTGAAAGACAGTTGACGGGCATAGTCCATATTGAGGATCTGACAGCCGCCGCATTTACCTGCAACGGGACAAATATTCTTCTGATTTGACATCCTTTTTTTTCTCCTATCATGACGGAAATACTCTGTCACTCTAAAAACAGGCGGCGCTGAAATAACGCCGCCCTTGTGGTTATTGCTGTTTGATTATTCGCCTTTCATTTCCACCAATTCCTGTGTGCCTTCGTAAGCAATCACGGAAAGCTTGACGGAATCATAGATCGCAGCGGTGATATCATCTTCGGTAACGCCGAGAGACGCCGCCCATTTACGGTCGATCCATGTGTTCATGCACATGATGTCAGCAAGACCGACGGGATCGATACCGCCTTCAACATTGCGGTCTGCATATTCCTTGCGCATGGTAAGACCGAACACCTGGAACATCCACTTTGCAATGTGAACGATCTTTCTGCCGGGCTTGCCCATGGCAGCGTGAACGATGGAAAGGAACTGATCCCATGTCAGGTTGTAGAAACCGATGGGATAGCACCAGCCGCCCTTGTTCTTTTCTGCAGCACCGACAATAGCCTGGGCTACCTGACGGACGGTAAGCATGGTGGTACCGCCCTGGGGATACATGGTAACGGGTTTCATACGTGCAAGTTGTTCAATGAGGATAACCCAAACAGGCTTTCTGCCGGGCTGGGTGCCGAAGATGTAGGGCAATTCAAGAACTGCCACGTCCATGGTGCCGTCTTTTGCAAAGGAAACAGCAACGTTTTCCTGTTCGATACGGCTGCGGATGTAGGGATGTTTCTTGGTCAGTTCCAGTTCGGGGAAATGCTTTGCAAAATAGGAGAAATAAGAACCGAGAACAACTGCGTGCTTGATACCGACTTCTTTACCGAGGGTAAGGAAACGGCGCACGGGTTCAATGTTATACTTTTTGTAGGCTTCGTAAACGGGTGCGGGAAATTCGACACGTTCATCAACGCCTGCGGCGAAAACAAAAGTATCGCAACCTTTCATCATTTCTTTGAGTTCATCGTCACTCATGTCAAAATAGTTGCCCCATACAAGTTCCATTTCTTCGGGAATGGGAGCACCTGCCGGCAGAGGCGGCAATGCGATGGACTTGACAGTATGGCCTCTGTCAATAAAGATTTGTGCTGCTGCGGAACCGAGCAGACCGGTTCCTCCGATCATAAATACGTTCATTTTCTTTTCTTTCCTTTCATTGTTATATTATAAACAATTTTATTTCACATATTTTTGAACATTGACCGCGTGTTCGTCCATTGTTCTCGCACAATAGATATTGCCTTCGGGATCGTGGCAGAAATAGTAATAACTTGTTTCATCCGGGTGCAGTGCCGCATAAATGGCATCTCCGCCGGGATTGCAGATCGGTCCCAAAGGAAGATCCTTACACTGATAAGTATCATACAGTGCCAAAAGTTCCGTCAGTTCACTTTGACTGAGCAAGCCGTCATCAATATTTGCAATATAATCCTGCGTAGAGTCGCACTGCAACAGATTCAACGAATCGGAATCCAAACGGTTGTAAATGACGGATGCAATGGTATACATCTGGTTTGCATCGTTTGCTTCCTTCTGCAGGATGGATGCAATGGTAATAATTTCATCAACCGAATAACCAAGTGCATCGGCATCTTCCTGATAACTCTTTGTCCATTTTGAATCAAAGTTATTCAGAAAACGGTTCAAAACACTGTTCACATTTTCATCGACGTAGAATTCATAGGTATCGGGATACAGATAGCCTTCCAACACGCGATATCTTGTGTCGGCATCGGTGATGCTGTTCAAGAAATCAAATTCTTCGGGGAATTCGTATGTCGCAACCGCATTATAGAGTGCATTCTTTGCGGAAATGACTTTCGCATCATACAATTTTTCAGCAATCTGGTCAATGGTATAGCCTTCGGGGAAGGTTATCATAACCGTTGCATCCCCCGTATCGGACAGCATTGCATTGAGCATACCTTCCACGCCCATTTTTGCAGAGAGAACGTGTTCGCCCTCCAAATATTCCGTTTCATCCGAATAGCCGAGGAATCCCATCAGCAATTTGCAGAAATCGGCAGAATAAATCAAATCCTGTTCTTCAAGCATGGTGAGGATCTGATCCGTTTTCATATCGGCTGAAATGTAAACGGCAACAGGATTGTCACTGCGATCAATGGCTATAATATCGTTAACCATACCCATCAGCGGAATCTTCAGCGCAGAACTGGTCAGCACGATAATGACAATCAGCATTGCGCTGACCAACAGACTCAACAGTGTGTGCGCAATTCTCTGTTTGCGGAACTTACGCTTTTTTTCTTTATAAAGCATTTTTTTGCGCTTTTTGGAAGATGCTTTGGTTTTCTTCGCATCGTTCTTTGCGGTTGTCGTTGCCGCTTTTTTGGCCGGTGCCTGTTTGCGAGGTTGCGATGCCTGCGGTGCAGAAGAAGAGATCTGTTCGGCAAAAGCGGCAGAATCGGCAGACGGTTTATCGGCTCTCACGGCACGCGACGTCGTTGCAGGTTTTGTTTGCGGTGCCTTTGCAGGTGTCTGCGCACGCGGCGACGAGGAAGACGCGGAAGCAGATGCACCCGGATCTGTAAAATTTCTCAACAGATCATCATAAGCGGATGCGAGTTCATCACGCGACATCTTCTGATCGTTCGGGGTATTGTCATTGGTACTCATTGTTAAACTCCTTTAGGGGGTGTAGATTCTGTTTTCCGTAATAAAAAGATCAAGGCATTTGTCGTATTTTCCGCGGGGAATGCTGTCTTTGCGGCAAGCCTCGTAACAAATACCTACCGCAGTTCCCTTAAAAGCGGCTAAAAAACGGTCGTAATAGCCTTTTCCGTAACCCAGACGGAAACATTTTTTATCAAAAACCAAAGCAGGAACCACGCAAATTCCGGTTTCAAAATCGCTCACGGGGCGGCATTGACTTACAATAGGCTCTCGTACACCGAACGCACCGTTTTCAAGATCGTCAAACGAGGTAATATAATAAAATACCATATTCCGTGTACCCGGCACACAGCGCGGTACGGCAACTTTTTTTCCCAGTTCCCATGCCCGTTCTATCAAATAACGGGTATCCACTTCAATATCGGTGGACATATAAGCGAGCAGTGTATCAGCCTCACGAAACGTCCATAAACCGATCAGTTTATTTGCAATTTTGCGGTCATTGCGCTCCTTTTCTTCTGCGGAAAGAGAAAGTCTGTACGCTTTTGCCTCCTTGCGCAAGCGCATTTTCAGCGGTCTGATATCAACCGTCATTTGCTTTGGATCTGCCGACAGATCTGCTGTGCGACATCCGTTCCTTTGCAAGCGGCAATGATGGCAAAAGCGAAGTCCGCAGCTACGCCGGCACCTCTTGCCGTGATGATATTCCCATCCGTCTCAACAGGCGCACCCGTGTTCTGTGCTCCGATCAGATCTTCCTCAAAGCCGGGGAAACAGGTAGCCTTTTTACCGACCAACATCTGCGCGTGTCCGAGAACGGACGGTGCCGCACAAATGGCACAAAGCAATTTATTTTCATCGAATGCACGGTGCACAAAATGCATCACTTTGGCATCTTTTTCAAGATTGACCGTTCCGGGCATTCCTCCGGGAAGTATCACACCGTCAAAATCGGCCATATCGGACAGTTCATCCGTGGCAATATCGGCAATGACCGGGATGGAATGCGCACCGCAAACTTGCTTTGCGCCCACGCCGACCGTGGTGATTTCAATACCTGCACGGCGAAGATAATCCACAGGCGTCAAGGCTTCAATTTCTTCAAAACCTTCCGCAAGAAACAAATAAATCATTGCGCATCTTCCTTTCAAAGCAAAACGGCAGTCGTTTTCATACTAATACACTTGTATATTATATCAAATAGTTTTGCACTTTACAAGACCTATATAAAAATATTGAATCTATTTTTTTCACATAAAACAACACAACTCTTGCGCAAACAGAAAAAGAATGATAATATGTAGATAAGAAACAGAAAGGACGATGCGGCATGAATATAAAAAAGAGGATCGCAATCGGGTTAGTTTGCGTGCTTTCGGTCGCATTGCTTGCAGGAGGCGTACTTTTTATGACGGTTATGATATGCAGAGAGCAACTGCCGCAAGGGTTCACGTACACCGCACATACGGGATGTGTGGACACGGCGGACAATTCACTGGAAGCAATCGATATGGGTGTACAGCACGGCGCGCAGATCGTAGAATTTGACCTGCATTTCACTGCTGACGGCACACCCGTCTTGTCACACGATGCGCCGACCGGCGGCGAAGTGCTGTTGGATGAAGCATTTGAAAGAGTGAGCCGATATGAAGATTTGCGCGTGAATGTAGACGTAAAGATCGGCACGGCATTAGAAAAGGTTGTTTCTCTTGCCGAAAAACACGGCATCAAAGACCGCATTTTCTTTACGGGGCTTTTTGAGGACGATGTATCCCTTGTACAAAAAGCCTGCCCGGGGATTCCCTATTGGCTGAATGAAAACGTACTGCCTGCAGAGGAACACACAGATGCATACCTGCAGGAACTGGTCGATCTTGTTCGCGCGTGCGGTGCGGTCGGGATCAATATGCACAAAAACAATGCAACCAAAGAGTTGGTGGAACTGTTCCATGCAAACGGGCTTGGGGTGTCCCTGTGGACGGTCAACGATACCGATGAAATGCTCCGATGCATGGCACTCTCCCCCGACAACATCACAACTCGCAGACCGGATATCATGAAAACACTGCTTAAATAAACAAAGATGCATCCGTACCGAAACAAACACTTCGGTACGGATGCTTTTTTTATAAGTCTTTTCTTTTGAAATACCGACAGGATAGTAAAAAGAACATACTGTTGAAAAAAATGCACAGCAAAGAGGACACGGTCTCATAATACGGAATGAGCGTAAAGAATCCGCCTTCCGAAAACCACAGCCCGCGATTGTAAATCAACCCGACGCCCGTCATGCGCAACACATAAAAAAGAATGCTGTTGACATTAGGAAAATACGAGACGATCAAAAGCAACACAACCGCAAACAGAGCGATCAACACACCTGCTGTCGGCAAGGGTGCAAAGTCAGCACTGCCGAATGCCGCCGCAAGCAACAGAAACGACAGCATCACAAGATAACCGACCGCAAGGCTTGCAACAAAATATGCCCCCACCGTCATACTGCCCCAAGAAACAAACGGTCCTTCGGCATCGGGCACAACAGAGCTATTGTTGATGCTTGCAACGGATTGTTCCCATATTCCCGTAAAATCGTTTTTGAGAAACAAAAGGCCGTAGGCAAACAGAGTCAATAAGCAATAAACCGCTGAAGAAATCAGAATCGGTGCGCAAAGTTTTGTTTTTTGCAATCGGCGTCCTTTTCTTGTTGAGAATACCAGTGCTTGCGTATTACAAAGTTTGTCATCCCAATAGCAAGTCAGCGTACACAGCACGGCAAAAAAACAAGTACAGATAAGCACAACCGTGCCGAAATGCACGAACAGATCGGTATGAATACGGGCGGTGGCATAATCAAAATACACATCGTCGGCAGTACCGTCATTTTGCAACCGGCCGATACAACGATCAAGATACGCATACTTATATTGCATTAACTGTAATGCAACGGGTGAAATCGATCTCCCGTCCGCGGTTTTCAGATTCGCGATCATTTCATAGATTTCCGATGCGTTGTAAGTTTCATAAAAGGTACGGTCTTCCTTGCAGTTTTCCAGCATTTCCCTGTACCAATCGGTCTTCAATTCATTTTCATCCGCTTCGGCTGTCTTTTGCAACGCCTGCACATATGAATCCGAATACACCGTTCCCGTTTTTCTGAACACGGATTGCAACCAATCAATTTCCGCCTCATGAGAATAAATGCCGATAAAAACCGTACACACGGCCATGCAAATCAAAAACAAACACAGCAATGCTTTGTTTTGTAACAAACGCTTACATTCATATACGATCATATCATAGATTCCTCAATTCACGTTCGCGTCTGCGCACACAAAGAGAACAAAATACAATTCCCGTTACCGCCAAAAGTGCACATATTGCAATTTCCGAATAAGCAAACGGCATAATGTCGTTCAGATATGTTCCCTGCAGACTTTGCCGACAGGAAAACGGGATCTTAAATACCGTGTTTGCAATCACTTCACCGATCACCCATACAGGTATCAGCAAGCCTAACAGACCTGTATAACTCTTGGCAATTGCAGAAACTGCAAAACCGGCCATGGTTATGCCCACAGCAAACAGGATCAACAACACAGCGCAAAGCCAAAAATACTGCCGCAGTGTGCCACTGAAGTAATAAACGGTGAAAAAAGATTGATAGGAATTCATGGGATTGTTCCAAAGCAAGGACGGAATGACCGCGTGCAACAAAATCGCGCTTGCAATAATTCCGAACAGAGCCGTTGCAAAAGCACCGAACACAGCCGTTTGCCTTTGCGTACACAGGATCTTTTTTCCTTTTTTGGTGACCGCCTGCAACACATCCACCTGCACGATGCGATCCTGCGCAGGCGTTGTGCAAAACAGCACAAGTACACTGCATGCCACACTGACTGCAACGGCACGGAAGCATTTCCCGACCGATTCACTGACTTCCGCCGGCATATTGCCTGTATATGCATCGGTAAAAAAGTAGCGTTGCATCTGCTTCACTTCATAATCAAAAGCATCCGTTGCAGAAATATCTGCCAAGCGTTCACGGTCGTCATACCAAAAATCGACCCAATCTTCGATCCGTGAATAAACGCGACCGAGGAATTCGATCTCCCTTGCTCGTTCGGCTTCGGGGCATTCAAACGCAAGAAGATCGAGTTCCGCATCGGACAAAGTGCGGTCTACATCCTTTGTCACCCCGAATTCACGCATAAGGTCTTCATCCGACATTGCGTTAAACTGTTCTTCACTCATGTTCGAGAGATATGTTTTCCCGTGCAACAAAAAGCGGTATTCTTCATAAGTCTTCACATCGGCCGCAATAAAAGCGGGGTGTTCTGCGATCTTTGCATTAAAATCATCTTTCAGCGCGCCGAGCAGTTCCGTATCCAGACGTTCACGCTCGGATGCATCCAGATGCGTACCGTAATAGGATGTTACAAGTTCGCACGCACGTTTGGAAACCGCGAAATCCACATCGGAAAACGCAACGTTTGCATACATTCCGAACACGGCAAACCAGATGCAAAGCACTGCAAAAACGCGCAACGGACGAAACGATTTTTTCAGTTCTGCAACAAAGAGATTCATGCTTGCATCTCCTCTCTGTACACATATAAAAACACGTCTTCCAAAGTTGCCGACACAAGAGGTGCACCTGCGGGAACGACCTCTGCGGCATAGCGGTAAAAAAGCCCCGCCCCATCCTGCCGTTCGCTTAAAAACACCGCATCTGACGGGGCAATCTGTGCTGCGGGCAACTCAAAAACTTTTCCGTTGAGAATATGGCAAAGATTGCTCACGCTTGCATTGGCGAGCAAGCGGTGATCCTTGATAAGAATAACACGGTTTGCAACGGATTCCACATCCGAAACAATGTGTGTGGACAAAATCACGATGCGGCTTCTGCCCAATTGAGAGAGCATATTACGAAAACGCACGCGTTCCTTCGGATCCAGCCCGGCAGTTGGTTCATCGAGTATGAGTATTTTGGGATCGTTGAGCAAAGCCTGCGCAATGCCGACGCGTTGCAACATACCGCCCGACAGTTTTTTCATTTTCATTTTACCGCAATCGGCAAGACCGACTTCTTGCAACAACGCATCAATACGCTTTTCCGCATCTTGCTTTTTAATTCCCTTCAAGGTTGCCAGATAACGCAGAAATTCATGCACGGTGTAGCCTTTGTAGAAACCGAATTTCTGCGGTAAAAAACCGAGCAGATCCCTGTAATCTTCATCCATGCGGAAAATATCTTCTCCGTTCCAAAGAATCTCTCCTTCGGTCGGATGCATGAGGGTTGCCAGCATCTTCATCAATGTGGTTTTCCCCGCACCGTTGGGTGCAAGCAATGCATACACACCGTTCTCAAACTGCAGATCCACATTCTGCAAAGCAGTAAAACTGCCGTATTTTTTAGTTACATTACGCACGCTGAGCATAAGCATTCCCCTTTCGGATATAAAAATTGAGCAAAAACCAATACATCGCTATCAAAATCGGCAAAAAGGACAACAACACAGGCAAACGAATACTTTGCAAAATCATTTCCCACTGTATTTCGGTAATGGCAACAGGCAACAAACAAATGACCGTCCATGCGAAGGGCAACACCACGGCGGCGATCCTTGCGGGAATAATCAACAGAGAAAGCAATTGCAAGACTGCATACAAAAACAAGGAACAGAAGGACAACAGCAAAAGATTCCAGAACGTTCCTTTCATATAATAAGAACTTACGGCGGCAACGGGAATATCCGCAACCATACTCAGAAGGCTGAAAAGCAGCATCCGCAAAGCGGTGATGTGCACAGGAGTATATTTGCAGACATTCTGCAGTTCCAGTGTCTGTGAATAATACTCTTTACGAACGGTCAAAAGCCATGCCGTCAGGTACAACAACGGAGAAGCCGTAAAAATACAGGTAAACAGAACCGTTTTTCCGACGGCAAATAAAAATGCATACACAACGAGCATAATAATCACGGCTAAATAGATACAGTCACCGACACCGAAAAACAAAGTACGCAAACCGAATGTTTCTTTCATTTCGATGAATAAAGTGAGCATTGTTTTTCTGTTTTTGTATCCCTTTTCAACAATTTGAGTAATCGCCGCTTGCTTTTCCGATTCTGTCGGCATGGGAATATCAATATTCATCGCTGAACTCCTTTCTGATCTGTTTTATCAGGCGATAGTAAACGGTTTTGACGCTCGCTTCGGACATGGATAAAAGATCGGCGATCTCTGCGAACGAAAGATCGGCATACAGGCGAAAACGGAAAACCTGTTGCGTTGCGGCAGGAAAAGCAGAAACGTACGCTTCTATTTGTTCAAGCAGTTCCCTGTTTTCCGTTTCCTGCACGAAGGAATCCGAAACAGCCTCCTCAACCGCATCCAAAGGAAGATATTCATGATCGCGAGCTGTGCGTGATCGCCTGTAGTCAATGATCCGATTGGTCGCAATGCGATAGATCCAAGTGCGCAGGGATGCTTTTGTCGGATCATACGTATCGTAAGAACGCAGAACGGAAATGAGAATTTCCTGCGTCAGATCCATGGCGGTGTCTTTATTGAAAGTCTGACGGTAGGCAAAGACATAGATTTCGTCATAATACCGACGCACCAGTTCTTCTGCCTGCTCTTTGCTTTGCTTTCGTTTTTTGCCGAATCCGAATGTCAATCCTTTCACCGCCTTTCATGGATATATACGAAACACAGATTCAAAAAGTTTCAAAAAAAGTAAAAAAGAGTGCCGCAGAAGCACTCTGTTAAGAAAGATGCAGGGTCTCACCCGAACGAACGGAATATAACCGTTTGTCGACATCGAACCATATTTCCTGCAAGGTGGGATTGTATACAGTCTTACCGTCTGCACTCCATACAAGAGAACGGTAAGCCTGTATATAGAGATAAATCTCCATATTGGTCGCATACCATGTGTCTTCCCTGTTACCGAGCCTGTTACAGATATTCTCAAGGTGATCCCAGTTCTTATCGTGTTCAAATTCGTAAGCGTGCCCCCACAGATAAAAAAGCCTTGCCTGTCGGTCTGCCCAATAGTGTTCGCTGAGATCGATCGCAACAAACCGGTCAATATAGTCCGCGATCTGCGGATTGTTGTGATGTGCCGTCGGCATCCATGCATGCCAGTCAGACGGCAATGCAAAGCGGTCATTATCACCGCCCAAGGTGCGCGCATAAACAATACCAAGATCGGCAAGATACCGTTTGACCGTGGCATAATCGGTTCCGTTCGCAAATTGCGTAATACCAGTATCCGGGTATGCCATACCGCGAATGATGCATCCCAATGCACATTCCAGTTCCTCACGGCAACTGAGCACATCACGGATGCCCTCAATAGCTGAAGCAATGCCGCAGGCAACGTGATTCTTACCGTGTACGGCAATTTCATGTCCTTGCGAAATCAGGTCTTTGCAATCCTGTGCAGACAATCCGTCACCTCGAACAAGGCGACTGCTGTTGATGTTGAAGGTACACTTCATACTGTATGCATTGAGAATGTCCGCCAGTTCTTTATCCTGCAAACAGCCGTCATCGTAACTAAACGTCACGGCTTTGCATTTGCCATTCGGAAAACGGATGAAACGGTAAGACATTGCAAACACTTCTTTCAAATTCAAGTATATACATTATAGTATATTCAGCATAACAATGCAATCAAAGAATGAAAACAGGAACGCATCAAAACGATC
Organism: Clostridia bacterium; assembly: GCA_017396895.1. Taxonomy (GTDB): domain Bacteria; phylum Bacillota; class Clostridia; order Oscillospirales; family Acutalibacteraceae; genus RUG806. The sequence continues at coordinate 6,287 of JAFQKN010000115.1, read as the reverse complement.
GCAAGTGAAAAAAATCAGTTGTCTTGCGATTGTTTTTTTCGTATCTGCCTTTTTATCAATTTTATTTCCCATATCAACCAAAACAAAAACTGACCGACAATTGCAAGAACCACAAGCAAAACAATCTCATAAAAATGTGAGTTTTCTTCTTTCGTCCAATCTTTCGCGACAACCGTACCGTCTGCTCTTATATCCGTTTTATTCTCCTTTGCAACCAATTCCTGAATATCCACATAGGAATCGTGAAAAAGAATTAACGATGCAACACCGTTGACTTTACCTGCAACTTTGACATTTGAATTATGGTGGCATTCCAAGTAAAATCTATTTGCATCAATATTATAAATACTGCCGGCACCACAACCACCATTTAAACAGACAGATACATCACCTGACTTTGCGACATCAAAATCCAGATCTGTTTTTGTATTTGAGTACACCGCACAAATGGGAGCGTGAATGACGATTTCAAACACCGAACAATCTACATACAATCCGTAATCATAATCATAGTCTATATCATTTTCATGAACACGATTATAGTATTCTTCTTGAATGCCGATAAATAGCCATTTATCCATGCTTTTATTATCTTTTTTGCTGAATTTCAGAATATCATGGAGTTTTTCGTTTGTCGTGACTTCCGCGTAATACTGTGTGTCATTCACGATCTGCAACTTCGGATAAGCATTTACAAATTCCGTGAGATATTCCCAGTCATCAAAAAACGATATCTTTGAGCACGATTCAAAATCATAACGTTTTGTGACAAGATCATCATCCGCAACAAACACAGCGAATTCCGGATCTAATTCATCTCCCGACAAAAGCCAACAACCAAATGCAAAAAAAAGCGAAAAAAACAAAAATGAAAACACGAGACAGATCGACACAAATATTAAAAGAACCTTACTGTATTTGCTGTTTGTTCTGTTCATAACAACCCGCCTTTTTCTTTTATCATATCATACATTATCGCAAGTTGCAATATTTTTCAACACACAGGTAAAAATAAAAAACCCTCTTTTCATCTGAATGAAAAAGAGGGAAAATTGTGATAATTCAATCGTTCGGAATTCAATTTCTTGCACAATACAAGAAAAATACTTAATAATTTAATACGGTGGAAACAACGGGCTTTCCGTCTCTACCCAAAAGCGGTGTCATACCGCCTGCGTTCCCCGATGCATGAAACACGTAATTGACACCTGTTTCTTTGTCCACCCAGATTTCCATGACATTGATGGCACCTTGTGAATATATTTTTTCAAAACGATCATTGTTTCCCATAAATAAACCTCCATGGAATATATTATTCAACTAAATTATAAAGGCCGGGCAGATAAATTACAATAGTATAAAACAGAAAAAGAAAAAAACCACCGCAAGGGTGGCTTTTTCTTTTGGCGCGCTTGCAGGGACTCGAACCCCGGACCTACTGCTTAGAAGGCAGTTGCTCTATCCACCTGAGCTACAAACGCAAATAATGGAGCGGGTGATGGGAATCGAACCCACACAACCAGCTTGGAAGGCTGGGATTCTACCATTGAACTACACCCGCACAGCAGAAGTTATTTTAGCACTAACCTTTGCTTTTGTCAAGACCAAAATGGTTAAAAATGAAAATTTTTCAAATGAATTTAATTCGACTTGTGTCTTTTCATCAACCGACAAACACAAACTGCACCAGCACCATATACAGCACCGTGCCGACACCGATGCTCAACAGCGTGTTTTTTCTCCATATATGCAAAACCACAACTGCCACACCTGCGATCAGTTCGGGTAAACCGTGCGGTGCCTGCATGACAGACACGTTTTTAAGGCAAAACACAACAAGCATCCCCATGATTGCAAAGGGCAACACTTTTCCGAGGTAGACCAACAATTTCGGGGTTGGCTTATTGCCCTTAAAGATCAGAAACGGCAAAAACCGCAACAACGCTGTCACTGCGGCAACAACGGCAATACCCGCAATCAAATATGTATTATCCATTGTCGGCACGCTCCTGTTTTATGATTGCGTTTTTGCCGATCACAAGCACACAGCCGATCAACAACATAGCGGGAATCAGGAAATTCTCTGCGCCGAACAGCAACAGGCAGCTCACCGACAAAACAACCCCCGCAACAGCAGGAATATGATTCCTTGTACTTCTCCATTGGTCAACAAAAATGGTGATAAACAAAGCGGTCATGGCAAAGTCGATTCCCGTTGTGTTGAAGGTGATCAGCGTACCGATCCATGCACCGAGCACACTGCCTGCGATCCAATAGAAATGATTGAACAAAGTCACATAAAAACAGTATTGCTGTTTATCAAGCGTCGGCGGAAAATCCTGTGTGCAGACCAAAGCATAGGTTTCATCGGTCAGCCCGAAGATCAGATACGGTTTCGTTTTTCCGATATCTTTATAAGAATCGATCATGGAAATACCGTAAAACAAATGCCGTGCGTTGACCATAACCGTTGTGACCGCCAAGGTCAGCAAAGATGCACCGCCCGTCAGCAGTCCTACGGATACGAATTGCATGGAGCCTGCATAAATGAACAAACTCATGGCAAAAACGCCCCAAACGCCGATTCCGCTGCTTTTGGCGAGAATGCCGAAGCCGATGCCCAATGCAAGATAACCCGCCATCACGGGCAAGGTTTTCAGCAATACGGTTTTCAGTACTTTTTTCATATATACTCCAAAAGAATGTGCTATGCAGACCGACGGAACGCATAGCACATTGTTTATTTGAAAAATCAGAACACAACGATCTTACCGTCGGAAACACCGATGCGGATCTCGGAAAGTCCATTGTCGCCTGCGGCAATGATGAGATTGGCAATGGGATCTTCTATACTGCGGCGGATGCAGTAACGGATATCTCTTGCACCTCTGGAACCGCCTGCGGATTCCTTTGCAACGATGTCGGCAACACCGTCTTCGATGGTCAGGCGAATACCCTTGTCTTCCAGCGCGGGAATAAATTCTTCAATGAGAATCTGTGCGATCACACGGAAGTTTTCTTCGGTGAGTTCATTGAACACGATGATCTCATCCACACGTCCGAGGAATTCCGGACGCAGGAAATCACGCAATGCTTTCATTGCCTTGTCTTTAGATACATCGTTCTTGTCCTGACCGAATCCGAGCAGATTTTCCTTGCGCTCGCTGCCGGCATTGGATGTCATGATGATCACGCAGTTGGCAAAGTTTACGGTTCTTCCCTGTGCATCGTTGGTCTTACCTTCATCCAAAATCTGTAACAGGATATTCAGTACGTCGGGATGTGCCTTTTCGATCTCGTCGAACAACACAACGGAATAGGGCTTTCTGCGCACTTTTTCGGTCAACTGTCCTGCTTCATCATAACCGACATAGCCCGGAGGGGAACCGATCAGACGGGAAACGGAGTGCTTTTCCATAAATTCGGACATATCCAGACGGATCAGCGTTTCGGGCGTATCAAACAGTTCATTTGCAAGGCGTTTGACAAGTTCTGTTTTGCCGACACCTGTGGGACCTACAAAAATGAACGATGCAGGTCTCTTTTGAGGGCTGAGTTGGATGCGGCTGCGGCGGATGGCGGCACTGACCGCTTCCACGGCTTCATCCTGCCCGATGATGCGTTTTTTGAGGTTTTCCTCAAGATTGGCAAGACGGTGCAGATCGGTGTCAATGACCTTGCGTGCGGGAATACCCGTCCAAAGGCTGATGACTCTGCCGATATCGTCTTCGATGACCGCATTCTGCTTGGCTTTTTCGGCAAGTTCAGCATTACGGCCTTCTTCTATGATAATTTCGGAACGGACCTGTGCGATCTGATCGTAGTCCATGCTTTCACTGGGTTTGCTGAGTTCCTCTTCCTTTTTGCGCAATTCTGCCAGTTTTTTCTCACTCAGTTCATACGCACTGATTGCGGGATTGCGCAAATTTGCACACGTACACGCTTCGTCCAATAGGTCGATCGCCTTATCGGGCAGAAAACGGTCGGTGATATAGCGTTCGGACAAAATGACCGCTTTATAAAGCAGATTATCGGAAATGCGCACACGGTGATACGCTTCATAGTAACCGCGGATGCCTTTGAGCATTTCAAATGCATCTTCCACGGACGGTTCTTCCACCTTGACAGGTTGGAAACGGCGTTCAAGTGCCGCGTCTTTTTCAATGTGTTTTCTGTATTCGGTAAAAGTGGTTGCGCCGATGACCTGAATTTCACCTCTGGACAAAGCGGGTTTGAGAATGTTTGCGGCATTCATGGAACCTTCCGCATCTCCTGTACCGACCAGATTGTGCACTTCGTCAATGAACAGAATGATATTACCTTCGGCTTTAACTTCTTCAATAAGCCCTTTGATACGGCTTTCAAACTGACCGCGGAACTGCGTACCTGCAACCAACGCCGTCAGATCGAGAAGGTGGATCTCCTTGTCCATAAGTCTTGCGGGTACTTTGCCCTCTGCAATGTGCAGAGCAAGGCCTTCCGCAATGGCGGTTTTGCCGACACCGGGTTCACCGATCAGACAGGGGTTATTTTTGGAACGGCGGCAGAGGATCTGCGTAACGCGATAAATTTCGTTGTCACGGCCGATGATGCGATCGAGTTTGCCTTCTCTTGCACGGCGGGTAAGGTCGGTGCAATACTGATTGAGAAAACGGCGTCTGTCCTCTGCTTTCTTACCGCGTTCGCGGGGATTGTTCGGTCTGCGGCGCTGTTTTTCGCCCTCCTCGACCAATTCAGCAGGCAGATCCACATCATCTTCTTTGGGAATCATGCCCTGTTCTCTCAACAAACTCTGCAACAACGGCAAAGTGGAAGCACCGCCGTTTTCAAATGCATCACCGTCAGTCATATTGGAAAACATATCTCCGAACTGATCGTTGAATGCATCCAGATCATCTTCCGTAATGCCCATTTTACTCATCATATCACGGATCGGTCCGATGTTGAGGTCCATGGCACATTTGATGCAAAGTCCTTCCTGCGTTGTCTTCTCTCCTTCTATTTTGGAGATAAACACAGCAGCCGGACGTTTTTTACAACGTGAACATAATTGCATAGCCATTAAATTATCCTTTCAGGGGTCTCCCCCTATGCTAAAAATCTTTTATTTCGCCTTGCCTTTGTTTTCTTTTTTCTGTGCAAAGCGTTCTTTGAACTGACGGAAAGTTCCCGGCAGATAAAATGCAAAAGCAACGAAGGTGAGAATGACAGAAATAACAACCAACACTTTCATCACAACTTCGGGCAAAGTGAACAAGGTATCACGGAACGCACCGACCTCGGGACCGAATGCAACCACAAGGACCATAACCACATAAAACACCATGGTTGCGACTTTACCGGGCAGTTCGGCCGCACCGGGACGAATCTCAAATGCAAGCATCACCGCACCGCCGATGAGCATGATGAGTTCTTTTGCAACAAAGAGAAGGAATACCCATGCAAAAGCGTGAATGCTTTCGTTTTCGGCTCTGAAAAAAACATAAAACAGGACAACGGCAAGCGTGATCTGCGTCAATTTATCGGCAATGGGATCGAGGATCTTACCCAAGGCACTGATCTGATTGAAACGGCGTGCGATTTTGCCGTCAAGAACATCCGTAAAGCCCGATACGGCAACGAGAATTGCAGTCAGCAAACCGCTTTCCTTTTCGCAATATGCCCATATGATAAACGGAATAAGTGTCAGACGCAGGTAGCTTATCAGATTCGGAACAGAGAAAAAGTCTTTTGCTTTCAGCTTAATGTTCATTAATATCGCCTCGATTAAGAATTTAATATGTTCATAAACTCTTCGCCCGTAATGGTTTCTTTTTCGTAAAGATACTGTGCCAATTTGTCAAGTTTTTGCTTGTTTTCGGTAAGTATTGTCATTGCCTTGTCATACTGCTTTTTGATAAGTGCAACAACCTGACGGTCGATTTCAGTCTGTGTTTCTGCCGAGCAGGCAAGCGAAGCATCGCCGCCGAGATACTGATTTGTAACCGTTTCAAGGGCAACCATACCGAATTCGTCGCTCATACCGTAGCGGGTTATCATCGCTCTTGCAAGCCTTGTAGCCTGTTCGATGTCATTGGCTGCACCCGTTGACACCGAGCCGACCGCAAGCTGCTCTGCAGCCCTGCCTCCCGTATAGGTGGCAATTTTATTTTCAATCTCTTCCTTGCTCATTAAATAATGATTGCCTTCGTCAACCTGCATTGTATAACCCAACGCACCCGATGTTCTCGGAACTATCGTGATTTTCTGAACAGGTGCGGAATTTGTCTGCATTGCAGCAACAAGTG
>JAFQKN010000114.1 GCA_017396895.1 Clostridia bacterium | reverse complement strand
CTCGTTTTCAGGTCGAAGATTTTTTACAGTGTGGATTTTTGGCGAGACAAGGCACAAAACGCAGAAAATCCTTTGTGGATTTTCGAGTATTTTAACGAAGTATCGGCGGAAATCCACCTGTAAAAAACGGGTTCGGATTATTCCTGTCACCCTAACCGATCACTGCGGTAATAAATTTTTGCACACCCTCACCGTTCGGCTCATTCAACACAACACGCTCACGTTGCGCGTTGCTCAGGGAATAGGCGAATGTTTTATTTATAGCTGAATCAAATTCAAGTGCAAGAATTGCCTTATCATTTGAAAACACATGATGCAGCTCGGCTTTGCAGTTTTCCGATTTCTTATAGTTTTCGGACATAAAGGAAACAAAGCAACTGCACTCTTCAATTTTGAGTATATATTTTGATTATAACATCCCGTGATTTTCTATGCAATCCCTTTTTCGTCAAAAACCGTTTTTTTATGCAATATCCGATATGCCGAATTTCGGCTCATCCACGAGCACTTCGGTTTATTATTTTCAAGAAAAAACTCTTGACAACATTGCTAAAATTTATTACGATAAATGTATATTATACAGCAAATTGCTGAATTGAAAGGAGTTTTAGAGATGCCCGAAATTGAATTGGTGGATATGAATACCTTTTTGCGTAAGTTTATCGCAAAGATCAACGACTTTTTCTATGATTTTATCGTAAAACTGAGCGCAGTTTTCCCCGGATTAAAACGCTGAAGCCTGTCCGATAAGAAAGGAGTGTTTTTATGAAAAAAACGGCAAAAAAGATACTGAGCATTCTGCTGAGCGCAGTGCTTTTGTTGCAGATCGGCGCAATTGCGTTTGCAAATACAACCGAAGACGTACAAGGACAATATACGTACAACATTTCAAGCCCCTACGACAACATCGATTGGGACAACATCAACCAATACAAAGCCTCCCTGCATTCGCATACCGATGCCAGTGACGGCGATCAGACCATTGCCGAAAGCGTAAAAAGCCACTATGATCTGGGCTATCAGATCCTTGCCATCTCCGACCATGCGGTATTGGGCGTGCCGTGGGACGAAGTTCCGCAGACCGTTCCCATTTACCGTTTCTTCAAATTCTCACGCACGGGAATGCGCGATCCCGTGGTGCTCAGTTCCGAAGAACGCGAGCAGATCATCAACGGCACCTATGAAAGTGCCGCACGCGATGCGCTTGCAGAACAACTCGGTTATGAATTGGGCGGTATGATGGAAGTGACCGGTTCCTGCGAAGCCAATGGCGCAACTCCCATCAACGATTGCCATATCAACACATTCGGATGCACGAGCGTGCAGGCGAAAATGGGTGTATACGGTGACTTTGAAACGGTTGTGGAAGACTGCGACAAAGAAGGAGGCTTCTCTTTCCTTGACCACGTGGGCGAATACGTCGGCAGAAACGTCGAGGACGAAGAACGCGCCTATGCACCGTATTATTCAAACAAATTTGCCAATATTTTCGTCGATTACGAGTCCTGTGTGGCGTTCGATGTCAACTCCACGCGTTACGATGGCGTGATCTGGGACGAAATTCTGAAAAAAGCCATTCCCAACGGCAGAAACGTACCCGGCATCGCATTTTCCGATTCTCACAGTGCCGAAGACAACGACTGGGCATTCACTATGATGCTCATGCCGGAACTCACACACGAAGCCTTTGAAGATTGTATGCGCAGCGGCGCGTGGTTCTCGGTAGGCAGAGTGGATCCGTTGAATCTGGGTGAAGATTTCAACGGCACGGGCAATCTGCCGCCTGCTGTTTCAAGGGTGGAAGTAAACAGAGAAACCAATACCATTTCTTTTGTCGGCAGCGAATTTGACAATGTGCAGTGGATTTCCGACGGCAAGGTCATTGCCGAAGGCAAAGACATGACAAGTCTTGACCTGAATGCCTACGAAGACGAACTCGGTTGCTATGTCCGTTTTCAACTCACCGGCCCGGGCGGCATTCTGTATGCACAGCCGTTCGTCACCATGGCAGAAGGCGTGGAATACACCGCCGACCTGTATGTGACCTTTGACGTATCCATGATCCTGCGCCTGTTCGTGGATATCTTCAACGCAACCTTCGGTCACGGCATTTTTGCAACGTTCATCAAGAAAATGCTGTGGAACCACGTATGGTAAACAACAAATAAAATAACCGCCTGCGGAAATTTTCCTTTTCCGCAGGCGGTATTTATTTACAGTCTTTTAATGTGCACCTTTTTGAGCAATGAAGCATCAAATAACCGGCAATCAGTTGTTGCAGGCGGTTTCGACAGGTTGACGGACATAATCTCTGACCCATTCTGCCACAACATCCGAGTTCGCGCCGAATGCCTGCATGGCGATCACACGGTTCTGTGCGGGGGCTACGAGCAATTTCTGCCCATACATGCCGCCCTTGAAGTAAACGGAATGCGTTTCGTCCCAATCAATGGAATAACAGTTTTCGAGTGTCAGGTTGCACCATTCTTCACTGAGATACCGCTTGCCGTTATACACACCTTTATGCAGATACAGTATACCGAGTTTAACCATATCTTCGGAGTGAATATGCAGGCCCGTTGCTCCCATGGGATAGCCTTGCGGACAGCAACTCCATGCCATTTCCGCAAATTCCATATCCCAAAACAGGTTTTCCCACAGGAAATCATCGAGTTTCTGTCCTGTTATTTTGCTGACGACGCGACTGAGCAGGTAGGAGGCTGCGTCGGAGTAACGACTTTCGGTGTCGGGCGTGTAAGCAAGCGGATGGGTGAACAGATAACCGAGATAATCGCGTGTGAATTGTTGCATGGGCGCACAGTCGATATCCATAAATCCTCCCGGCAATCCGGCGCGGTGTGTCAGAACCGTTTCTACGGTATTCATTTCCCAGCGTTCGTCCGTACCGTCGGGTAGTTCATCGCGAAAAATGTCACAGATCTTTTCATCCAAGCGCAACAATCCGCGATCCCACAGCATGCCGATGGCAGTTGCTGTAAACAATTTTGCAACAGAGTACGTATTCTGACAGCGGTTGGCGGGGATGTGATCAAGTGTTTCGATCTTGCTGCCGTCAACGTAGTGTGAAAAGCGTATAAAATCAAACGGTTGTGTGCGTATGAATGCTTCAAAATCGTCAAGGAATTTTGACATGGAAATCGACTCCTTTTTAATCATGATGGATGTTCCGTTGTCTCGTATGGCAGAAAGACTTTTGCGCACATGGGGCAATGTTTGTTACGAAAACATTGACGGCCGTTTCATTCGATCAGCCGCCGAATACATCCGATTCGATGTAATCCACACCCAATGCTTTGCAATAGGCGAATACAAGCGGTGTGTTCGCCGTCCATACGCCTACTTCCAGGCCGCGGTCATGAAACTCGCGTATCATTTTTTTGCTGACGGTCACATAGTCCACATCAATGGAGAAACCGTGGTCAAAACAACGCTCGTAGCCGCTTTCGGCGGATCCGTAGGTGAGCATGAGCGGCATTTTCGGAAACAGTTCGTGTGCAAGAAGAAGATTGTCAAAGCTGAACGACTGCAAAATGACCTTGGAAAGATCATATACTTCGTCTGCCATGTCAAACACTTCTTTGATCTTTTCCTGCGGCCACTCGCCTTTGAGTTCCACAAAACAGACCATGTTGTTGTCTTTCATAATTTCAAGATATTCACGGAAGGTACAGATGTAGATCTCATCTTCCGTTTTTGTGTTTTTAAGAGGTTTTGCGCGCAGTTCTGCAAGGGTGGCCTCGGCAACCTGTACTTCGCTGCCGTCGGCAAATACAACTTCGCTGTTGTGGTTGGTCACAAATTGACCGTCCTTTGTGATGCGCACATCCGTTTCCGCACCGCCCGATTTATGTTTGGCGGCCATCCGGAACGCGAGGGCGGTGTTCTGTTCGTACCTTGCAGAGTAACCGCGATGTGCGATCATGCATATTTCTTTTTCAGGGGTGTTTTTCAACTTTGCGGCAAAAACCGTCAGGGCCATTTTAAGAGGGAAGAAAATGTTTTTCATATATTTATACCTCAGCTTACTGCTTTTTTGTTGATGTCAAGAATGCGCACACGCATGGTCTCTTCACCGACGCTGTATTCGGCGACAGCACCGCGTGTTTTGCGAAACAAACTGCGCCCCAGAGGGGAATCGGTGCTGATGGAACCGTTCATAGGCTGTGCCGCGGATTCGGTGTATTCATGCAGTTTGTAACTGTAATGACTGCCGCCGACACGCTTATAACGATAACCTGTGCGACTTTCGACCAATTCATATTCCGCTTTTTCGCCCGTGTCCAAAAATTCCAGCGCAATGGTGTCGCCCGAAAGCACGATATCATCCACTTTCTGCAACTGCGTGTGCAAAATCTGGCGGTTACGCACGGTGCGACGGCCGTTGATTTCAATAACTACGTTGTTTTCGCCCAAAGGCCAAACATCACACACGATGCCGTTGCTTGTAATGTACTTCTCGCTCTTTTTCATTTCATCCTACCTCTTTTTCTTTGTATTCGATGTCCTTTTACTGTTCGATCAATGCACCGACGATCTTAATGATCGTGTCCAGTGTTTCCGCGCTCGCCTTTTCGCTCATGTCAAACAGCAGACGGCGCTTGGCATACAGTTCATCCCGTACAGCATCCGCCTGTGTTCCCTCGGATGATTCCAGCAGACGGTCGGTGGAGACACCGAAATAGTCCGCCACTTTTTGCAACGTCTTTGCGGACAACTGCTGTGTGCGTCCTTTTTTGAGTTCCGTGAAAACGGAAGAACGTATCCCGATGGCCTGCGCAAGAGACGAAAGTCTGATGCCGCGTGCTGTACACAACTGCACGATTTTGTCGTAAGTCGTATTCACGAAACCCCTCCTGTTGTTTTTTTGTTGCAATAAACTTTGGCATTTTGCCGGATCGGTCAGCATTCTGACCATTTTACTGCACTCTGTAAAAAAGACTGCATTTTTACAGAATACTGTAATATCCTTTATAACAATTTTACAGCGTTCTGTAACTTTTCATGGAACAAACCAAATTATAATACATAATTCTGTAAAAGTCAAGTGTTTTTTACAGAAAGCACGGTTTTTCTACAAGGTATTTTTTACAGAATTCTGAATGCATTGCGCGTAGTACAACAAACCAACTGTCATGATCCTGCTTGCAGAAGTTATTTATCTTTCGCGCAAAGGATTCATACAAGATCAGCCTCCGAAAAAGCAATGTTCCCGGAGGCTGTGTCATATTTTTCAGTTTATTTGGATCTATTGCAACCGATTCGATTCAACCCATATCTGTCACAAGGCGACCTTATGAAATTTTCAAGATGTTTTTAACAAAAATTTTCGCTTGGTCTTGTCTTTTGCCCAGATGTATGTTAAAATGATACAAAATATATGAAAAGCGAGGGTTATTTATGGGCGTTTTTAAGTCTATCATGGCAAATTTTGTCTCCTTTTTACTTGCGATTATCTTGACAGCCATTCCCTATGCCGGCATTGAACTGCCTGTAATCAACAACACGGCAGAGGACTGCAACATGACCGTGGAATTGATTTCCGACACGCACATTGAAGAAAAAGAACTTATCCGTCAGACCTTCCTGGTAGCAGGGCTTAAAAATATCAGTCGCGCCTGTGATGAAGTGGATGCACTTGTTGTGGCCGGCGACATCACCAACTATGCCGATGAGCCCTCAATTGCAAAATACTATGACATCCTCAAGACGCACGCCACCGTACCCGTAATTACCGCCGCAGGCAATCACGACATCGGCCACGTGGGCGACCGCGATGTGACGGACATCACCCGTGAAGAAGCAAAAGCAAACTTCATTCGCTACAATAACGAATTTTTGGGCATCCATGCCGAAAATAATTTTTACAGTTATGATGTCAACGGCTATACCTTTATTGTGATCGGCGATGAAGTCATTGACGGCGGTCATTGGGATGCCATGGACATGGGTGAAGAGCAGATGGCATTCCTGGACAGCGAACTGGCAAAAGCCACCGCAGACGGCAAGCCGGCATTCGTAGTGTGCCACTGGCCCGTGGACGGAATAAACGGTCAGCACATCGCTTATCCCGACAGCGAGATCGATCTGGAACGCAACGATGTAAAATCGGTTATGGAAAAATACGAAAACGTGGTTTACATCAGCGGCCATATCCACGGCGGCATTAAAAGCGAACTTGCAGCACAGGTCACAGGTTTTGCAAACGTGGAACAACATGACGGTGTAACTTACGTGTCGCTTCCCACTTTCGGCATTGTCAATTCGTTCGGTTCTCCCTGGCCGTGTGCAGGCATCCAGATGGAAGTATATGACGATGAGATCGTATTCAGACCGCGCAATTTCTTAACCAACAAGTGGTTCACAAATGCCGTTTACACCATTGAACTCGTAAAATAAAACTGCAAGACGGTTGCAGTAAGCATTCAACGCAGACCAAAAAAAACACTCTCAAAGGCGGGTTTACATAAGGATTTATACGCCCCAAAAAGGACATTTTCCCGTAATACTGCGTCAAAAAGCCACAGCAGGCGTCGCCCTGTCGTGGCTTTTTCTTTGGTCTTTCAGCAAATCTCACTTTTTTTGGTGCGTTGCAGTTTTGAATAGGGGATTTTTGTTCACAGCGAGTGAAAGCACGCGGAAATACTTTATGTGTTTTAAGGGCGGTTGCGCTCGTTTGTGGGCGAAATGATTCATTCCAAACCGTGTAAATCCCTAAGGGATCCCGCCTTAAGGGTGTTTTTTCCTTTTGATCTCCCCATGAAGAAAGGCAGAAAAGTCCGTTCTTGACAATCCGTACATTCTCCTATACAATAAAATCGGAAAGGCAGGTGCAAAAAAATGAAACTGTACATCAAACAGAAAGTTTTCACACTCAAAGACCGATTCACCGTATGGGATGCCGACGGCAACGAACGCTATTATGTGGAAGGCGAACTGTTTACATGGGGTAAAAAATTGCACGTGTACGACACCGCGAACCGTGAAGTGGCTCTCATTCAGCAAAAAGTATTCAGTTTTCTGCCGCGGTACTTCGTTTACGTCAACGGCATTGAAATTGCCGAAATCGTAAAAGAATTCACCTTTTTTAAGCCAAGATATACCATACACGGACTCAACTGGTCCGTGGAAGGTGACTTTTTTGCACACGAATACACCGTTTCCGAAAACGGCCGTCCCGTTGTGCAGATCAGTAAGGAATGGATGACTTGGGGAGACAGTTATGAACTGAATATTGCGGATGATGCAAAGGAAACAGAGGCCCTGGCGGTGGTCATCACCATTGATTGTGTTATGGCACAGGCTGCATCTGCCGCCGCCGCAACGAACTGAAACTGACAGGAGTTTACAATGACCATACGCCCTTACAACGAAAAAGACAAAGAAAATGTGCGCTATATCTGTCTAAACAGTGACGGTCCATGTGATGCCGATGAAAACGGACAGCATTTTTTGCTCACGACTTATTGTGATTATTACATTGAAAAAGAGCCGCACAACTGTTTTGTGTTGGCAGATGACAGTGACCGTGCAGTCGGTTACATTCTCTGCGCACGGGACTTTACTCCGTTTTGGAATACGTTCCTGCAGGAGTATATGCCGCGGCTTGCGTACAATCCTGCCGCTTGCAGAGATGCAGAGAATTCCACCGTTCTGCACAGACAGTTCAAAGATGAGTATCCGGCCCATCTGCACATTGACCTGTTGCCGGAAGCACAGGGACATGGGTACGGCCCGCAGTTAATGGAAACGCTGTTTTCTCATTTGCGCAAGCAAAACTGTCGGGGGATCATGTGGTGTGTTTGGGAGCAGAATGAACGCGCACAGCGTTTTTATGAAAGACAAGGCTTTACGTGTATCGGCAAAGACGGAACAAACATTGCCTACGGCACACGTGAAATATAATATAAGAAAGAGGATAATGTTATGATCAAACATCTTACACAGGACGTTCTGCCGTTTTGGCTGAAGAATGCCATTGACGAGGAAGAAGGCGGCATTTTTACCCAACTTGACCGCAAAGGTAACATTTACGGCACCGAAAAAAGCGTTTGGTTCCAAGGCCGTGCACTCTATATTTTTGCAAGTGCACACAACTACGGTCTGACCGACTACGGCTATCTGGATGCGGCAAAAAAGATCTACGAATTTTTGCCCAAGTGCACACAGGAAAACGGCCGAATGCCCTTTACCGTCACCCGTGACGGCAGAGAGATCCAGATGCGCCGTTACTATTTCAGTGAGACATTTGCCGCCATCGGCTGTGCGGAATATTATCTTGCCACGGGACTTGAAGAAGCAAAAGAAAAAGCGAAAATGTATTTTGACGTTGCATACCGTCTGTTCATCGGCGAGGACAAAACGCAGCCCAAATTCAACCCCGAAAATCACCCCTATAAGGGATTATCCCCTGCCATGATCATGCTTGCAACCGCACAGGTCATGCGCAAACTTGATAAAGAAAAATACGATCCCATGACCAAAGCGGCGGTCAAAGAGATCCGTACCCACTGGACGGACAAAGGATTACTTGAAAACATCGGACTCGACAACCGTTTTATGGACACCCCCACGGGCAGACTTGTCAATCCCGGTCACTCATTAGAAGCGGCATGGTTCTTGATGACGGAGGGCGTTTACCAAAACGATGACGACCTCAAACAGTTTGGCAAGGACATTATCGACATTTCCATGAAACACGGCCTGTATGACGGCGGTATCATTTCGTTCTGCGATTGCGACGGACATCCTGCCACCGCACTGGAATGGGATATGAAACTGTGGTGGCCGCAATGCGAAGCCATGATCGCAAACTTACTTGCCTACAAACTGTTCGGTGAACAGAAGTATCTTGATTTTTACAACACCGTCAAGGAATATACCTTCTCGCATTTTGTGGACCGCGAATACGGCGAATGGTACGGATATCTGCATTATGACGGAACGGTTGCCAACGAACTCAAGGGCAACATCTTCAAAGGACCGTTCCACATTCCGCGTATGCTCATGCTCATCGACAAGATCGAAAAAGGCGATTACTTCCTGTTCTGATAAAAAACTCCCAATAAAGCAAGAAAACGGCTTCGCCGTATGCCTACGGCGACCGTTTTCGATTCGTCCATCTCCGAGCACGTGAAGCGTGCGTTCGACAGGGACATACAATATTTTTGCTTTATGGAAACGCAGTTTCCTATAAAGCAAAAAAACACTCCGAACATGAGTCGGAGTGTTTTTGTTTTTTGAAAAGATCAGTCGTCTTCTTCGTCTTCGATGATAACATCAAGATCAATGACAGTACCGCAGACGGGGCATTCAAAAGAATCATCCTCGTCAAGCAGTTCAGGATCGAAAGGAACTACTTTGTGGCATGCAGGGCATTCGATTTCATAAAGATCGTCTTCTTCAAAATCACAGCCGTCACAGCCTTCGCAGTCGCCGTCACAGTAATCATCTTCTTCGTATACATACTCTTCAAGATCGCCCAGATCCTGATCCACTGTGTCGAGCTGATCGACCATATCTTCCATTTCGATGGCGATATCGTCAAGCACATCGATGATGGCAGAAAAGAGTTTGCCTTCGTTGCTTGCTGTATCAAAATTCATGCCGTCAAACAGGCCCTTAAGATAAGCAACTTTCTTTGCGATGTTTTCCATTGGGATATTCTCCTTTTGGGATAAATTTTTATGCGCGGGACATATATTCGCCCGTACGGGTGTCGATGTTGATCATTTCGCCTTCATCAATGAACAGCGGAACTCTGACAACAGCACCTGTTTCAAGCGTTGCGGGCTTGAGGGTGTTGGTAGCGGTGTCGCCCTTAAAACCGGGTTCGGTTTC
Organism: Clostridia bacterium; assembly: GCA_017396895.1. GTDB lineage: Bacteria > Bacillota > Clostridia > Oscillospirales > Acutalibacteraceae > RUG806. The sequence continues at coordinate 10,511 of JAFQKN010000114.1, read as the reverse complement.
GGTGACCTGCAGGGTTACGAATGTGGGCGGTTCCACACCGAATACCTTACCTTTGTAGGAAAGGATACGGCAGACCATGTTTTCCTTGACGAACTTGAAGTTGTCGTCGAGGTCGGTCTGGCCGACGGGAACCATGTCGTAGGTTTCGGGATCCATGAAGTAATACAGATCGCCGTCATTGTAGGAGTATTCCATCTCTTTTCTTTCAATGTAAGCGGTGGGATACTTGTCCGTGGGGCTGAAGGTCTTTTCGACAACGCCGCCTGCAATGACGTTCTTGATCTTGGTACGCACGAAAGCGGCACCCTTACCGGGTTTAACGTGCTGGAATTCGACGATCTGCCAAACGGCACCGTCCATCTCAAAAGTTACGCCGTTTCTGAAATCACCGGCTGTTACCATAGTAAATCAATTCCTTTCTTGTGCGGGAAATTTTCCCGTAAAGTTTTATATCGAAAACATTATAATATATTATCCGATAAATTTCAAGTACAATTTATTCGCTTGCGTAGTTGGTGAAGTATCCCTGTACAAGTATCACGGGCGTTCCTCTGTCACCGCTGCCGCTGGTGAGATCGCAAAGCGAACCGAGCAGATCGGTCAACTGTCTGGGAGTCGTACCTTCGCTCTGCATATTGCCCACAAGGTCTGTATCCTTTGCGCGGATCTTTTCACGCATGGCTTTTGCAAGGGCTTCACCCGACAGATCGGAGAATTCATTGTCTGCGAAGTATTTCATTTTCAGTTCGTTGGGGGTGCCCACAAGACGCGGTGTGTGTGCAGGGGAAACCACGGGATCTGCCAGTTCCCAGATGCCGCCGACGGGATCTTTGAAACAACCGTCGCCGTAAACCATGCATTCGATGTTCTTGCCGGTAGCCTCTTTGAGCCTTGCGTGCAGGTCGGCAACAAAAACATCGGTGTCTCTGGGGAAGAGTTTAACCTTGTCTTCGGTGGCTTTATTGGAGCCGAGCAGGCCGTATTCGGACCAACCGCTGCCGTTGACGCTTTGGTTGAGGATCTGATCGATTCTCCATACGTTTGCGTTCGGATCGGCGGCTTTCAGACGTCTTTCGGTGCGGAAACGGCTGTGGATGTCACAGCAGAGCACGTTCTTGGTGTAATTGAGGATATACTTGGGATCGTTGGAGAAGATGATCTCAATGTTATCACCGAAACTTTTGTAGAATTCGATGTAATCCACGCCTGTGAAACGGTGCACGGTGTTGTTGCCGAACACAGCACGGAAGCCTGCTTCATCAAACGAATCCGAGTAGGGGTTGACACCTTTTGCATCCACTTCGTCAATGCTGACGAGCTGATTGCCTACTTCGTCGCCGGGATAGGAGAGTTGCACATACAGTTTTTCGCAAGCCATGGAAAGACCTTTGAGAAGAACGGAAAAACGGTTGCGGCTGAGAATGGGGAATACGATGCCCATATCTTTTCCGCCGAGTTTTGCTTTCACATCCGCTGCGATCTGTTCGGTGGTCGCATAGTTGCCCTGGGTTCTGCCCACAACGGCTTCCGTGACACCCACGATGTCACCGTCGTTGAATGCAAACCCTTCGTTTTCGCTTGCCGCCAAAAGACTCTTTACGATTTCACCTGCCAGATCGTCTCCCTGTTGGAAGATGGGGCAGATGATGCCTCTGGAAGTAACACCTGTTGTTCTCATTGTGATAACCTCTATTCTAAACTAATTTTTAACTTGTTTACAGGCAGATGAGTTCTTTCGGACAGTTGGTCAGATTTCTGCAACCGTCCGGCGTAATCACTGCCATGTCTTCAATGCGCACACCGAATTTACCCGGCAGATAAATGCCCGGTTCCACCGTAACCACGTGCCCGGTGCGCAACGTGTGCGGGGATTTCGGGCTGAGCCTCGGTTCTTCGTGGATCTCCACGCCCACACCGTGTCCTGTGCCGTGGCCGAAGTTCTTGCCGTAGCCTGCCGCCGCGATGATGTCACGACCTGCTTTGTCCGCATCAAAACCGCTGATGCCGTCTTTGAGAACGGACAGAGAAGCCAGTTGTGCCGCCAACACGGTGTCGTACACTTTTTTCTGTTCTTCGGTGGGAGTGCCCACAAACACGGTACGTGTCATGTCGGAATGGTAGCCGTTGACCACTGCGCCGTAGTCCATGGTCAAAAAGTCTCCGTTTTCGATCTTCTTGTCCGTCGGTACGCCGTGCGGCATAGAGGAGTTTGCACCGCTGACACAGATGGTTTCAAACGAAAGCGCATCCGCACCGTGGGAAAGCATATAGTAATCGAGTGCAAGTTGAATTTCTTTTTCCGTTTTTCCGACCTTGATCTCACCCAGAATGTAGTCGAATGCTTCTTCTGCAATTTTCTGTGCGGCAAGGATGTATTGCAGTTCTTCTTCCGTCTTTACAAGACGCTGGGCTTCAATGCATTTGGTAAGCACATCACTGTCATCCAATTTTACGTCAGGCAGATCGCCTGCAAGTTTTTTGTATTCGCTGACGGTCATGCGGTCGGCTTCAATGCAAACGGTTTTTATATTTCTTTCTTTGAAAATTTCCTTGAGTTGTTCGGTCAGGTTCGTGCTGTCGCACACATCGCAAGCGGTAATGCTCTTGCCTGCGGCTTCGGTGTAGCGGCTGTCCGTCCAAAAACGGGCAAAGCCGTCCGCGCAAACGAGCAGACAACCGTCGGAACTGGGGAAAGAGGTGTAATAGAGACGATTGATCTGGCTGAAAATGAGGGCGGCATCACTTACGCCTTTCAGGTTTTCGGATAAAACTGCGATTTTCTGCATTTCTTTCTTTCCTCCTTTTTTCCATGTATTCGCGTTCTTTTTTACGTTCTTTACGGAATTTCTCTGCAAAGAGTTTTTCGGGCTCAAAGGGATCGACCTTAATGGAGATCGCGCCGGCTTTATTTGCCCCCATGACATCGGTAAACAGTCGGTCACCAACCATGGCAAGTTCGGAAATATCCACGTTCAGCATTTTTGCGGCTTTGAAAAATGCGGCCGTATGCGGTTTTTCCGCAAAGGAGATCCACGGCAACTTCCCGAATTTTTTACTTAAAAGCCAAGCGCGGATGGCATAGGTGTTGGAAATGATGATAACGGGAAAGCCTGCTTGGCGCACGTTGTTCAACCACTCTTTAACACCGCCCGGTGCGTGCATGGTGCTGTCGAGCACGGTGGTATTGTCCAAGTCAACCGCCACGGCCTTGGCTCCCATGTTGTGCAGATCATCGATTGTAATATCGGTAATTCGCTTGTATTCGTAATCCGGATAAGCATCGTGCATAAAAAGGCCCCCCTTTCACCTAAATCTATATATTATAATACCATATTATAGGTTGCGTTTGCAATAAAACTGAAATATACCGAAAAAAAGTTAAACGAGCCTTACGAGTAAGGCCCGTTTTTGCTTTTTTTACTTATACTTGCGTTTACGAGCCGCTTCCGATTTCTTCTTTCTCTTAACAGAAGGCTTCTCGTAATGCTCTCTCTTGCGAACTTCCTGGATAACTCCGTCACGAGAGGTCTGGCGCTTAAAACGTCTCAGTGCACTGTCGAGAGATTCGTTCTCTTTAACTTTGATCGTACTCATTCTCTATTCCCTCCCTCCGCTTACCGCGTGGGTATTAACATTCTTGTCATTTGACACTTCGCTATTATACAACACGCTTTTGCGGCTGTCAATATTTTTTTCGCCTTTTTCCTGTATTTTTTCTTAAATTTTTTTAGCATTCTTCGGCGGTATTTCATTCCACAGTGTAAACCCTAAAATCAGAGCACCGCCGATGAACTGCCAAACGGTCATGGTTTCATGCAAAATGACCACCGAGCACAGAACCGCCACCAGTGGATCTGCATAACTGAGAATGGCGGCTTTCTGGCCGGGTAACTCTTTGAGAGAGGAAAAATACAGACAATAGGTCACACCCGTATGCACAAGGCCCACCACAAGCAGGCAGACGATACCTTTTACGTCAAGAGAACCGAGATTACAACCGCCGGTGAGTGCTACATAAGGAACGAGAACCGCGGTGGCGGCAATGAACTGCAAAAACGTGCGATGAAGTCCCTGCACACCTTTGATGAATTTATTAAGCAGAATGACCGTAGCATACAAACACGCCGCCCCAAGACCGAAAGCAATGCCTTTGAAGTGGTTACTGCCTGCGCTGAGATCACCCAGTCCCGTAATGAGTACGATTCCCACGGTGGAAAAAACAAAACACAGCCATTGCTTGACACCCATTTTTTCTTTGAACAGCAACGGACAAACAAGCGTGACGATCACGGGGGCGAAGTAATAGCTCAGCGTTGCCACCGAAACGGTAGTATAATTGTATGCTTCAAACAAAAGGATCCAGTTGAATCCCATGGCAACACCTGAAAGCAGCAACAGCGGCAATTCTTTTTTGATTTTTGTAAAATCAATGCGCTGTTTGGTGAACAGCAGCACAAAACCTACCAACACCGTTGCCATGATCGCTCTGTACAGTGCAATTTCACCCGAAGGCAGACCGATATTGCGCACAAACAGACCGATCGTGCCGAACACAACCATGGAAAGGGTGAGTTGCAGGCGTGCGTCTTTTAATATTTTCATTAAAATCGAGCTCCTTATACTTCCCTGTCGGAAAAATGCAGACAAAGTATAGCACACAACGGTCTGCAGGTCAAGGAGCAAAGAATGCGAAGCGTGAAAAACGGCATCAATAAACTTCTTAGGTGTATAAACCTGTAATAATTGTCAAATAATTGTCATCCCTTATTGACAAAGATTAAAATGTATGTTAGTATGAGTACGAAATTAAACCACGGTTTAATTTCGTACTTCAAAGAGAAATCAACTTCTGCACCGAAAAGGAGTTGTGCAAAATGGCAAACATTCGCAATGAAGTCGAAACGGCCGAAATCCGCCGCAAGATTCTGATTGCTTCAACAGAACTGTTTATGGAGAAGGGGTATGAGAGAACCACCGTGCAGGACATTGCAAAGTTGTCGGGCATCCCCAAGGCGAAGATCTTTTATGAAATGAAAAGCAAAGAGGAGATCCTCGGCGCGCTGGTGACGCGATATCTCGACGGCGTGACAAAGGCAAGCGATGCGGTCACAACAAAACTGACCGAAGACAAGATGCTCATTCTTGTTGCCAATGAGGTTTTGCAGTTGTGCATGGCAGAACAAAGTGAGGATATGCGCAATCTGTATTTAGCGGGATATTCACTCCCAAAAACAAGCGAAGCGGTTCTGTTGCGGCGTACGAATATAATGTATGACGCCTTCGGCAGGCAGTATCCGCAGATGCAGATCAAGGATTTTTATGAAATCGAAATTGCCGCCATGGGCATCATGCGTGCATACATGAGTGTGCCGTGCGATCTTTATTTTACACTTGAGGCAAAAGTCAATCGGTTTACGAACGTGCTTTTGCGCATATATAATGTAAGCGAAGAAAAAATCAATGAAGTGCACGTTTTTCTTACGCAGATCGATTTTGAATCCGTTGCAAACGAAGCGATTGAAAGCGTCTTTCGGGACCTTGCAATAAAAAAGAAGAAATAATTTCTGAAAGGAGTCAAAAATATGAAAAAAGCAAAACAAATTCTCTCCATCCTGTTGGCAGTGTTTATGGTGTTGTCTGCCGTACCCGTTGCATTTGCGGCCGGGGACGGAGAGCCGCTGACAGTTGAACTCTCAGGCAACCCCTTTGTGTCGCTCGGAAGCGGTCAGCAATACTATGACGAAGACGGGTATATTCTTACCGGTGACAGCGAAGCAAGTATCGTGCCTTATGAATCTTGCTCCGTGACCTTTGACAACCTGACGGCATATTCCTTTCTTGTGGATGGCGCTGATCGATCGTTCAATGTTGTTCTCAAAGGAGACAATGAGATTACATACAACTTTCGTGTCAGTGATCATGATTTTGAGATCAGTGCGGTTGACGGAGCCACCCTTACAGTGCCGAGAATGTCCACCGGCGGTAATGACGGTACGGTCACAGTCAACAGCGGCACCGTAAACATTGCTCCTGAAACAGAGGATAGTGCGTATGCCGTTGATTGCGGGGATTTCATTGTCAACGGCGGCACGGTAACGGCTTCCAATGCTTCTTTTGAAACAGTAAATGGCCCGGTGCACCTCAACGGCGGCACGCTGTGTATTATCAATACTTCATCATCCTATGCGGCTGTAGCAGGTGATATCATAATAGGCCAGGGCGCATTGCTTACAATCAGCGGTACGGCCGGGCTCTGCGACTCTGCAGCCACGATTGAAAAGGCAGACGGACTTGGTGAAAACGATTCTTTCTTTGTCAGAGACGATACCGAGAGCGAGTTTGTGCCCGTTGCAGATATCAAAGCCGCCCTTGACGGCAAGACCTATGCCGAAATCAAGATCGACACACATACGCATTCATATACAGACGGCATCTGCGGTTGCGGTCATGCCTGTACGCATGAAAATAAGACGGATGGCGAATGCCCCGACTGCGGATTCAATGATATGTTTATTGAAATTACAATGCATGACTCCTACGGTGACGGCTGGAACGGCAATAAACTGCTCATCAAAACCGATTCGGGTGAAGAAATCGGCAGTGCAACGATCATTGGCGGAGTTACAGATACCTATTCCTTCCTGCTTGCAGTAGACGTAATTTTCACGCTGACATGGCAGAAAGGCCCCTACTCCGAAGAATGCACATTTGAGGTTGCCGTTGACGGTGAAACCGTGTTTGAATCGGAAAACGGCGACGCTTATGAAGACGGTGAAGTTGTCTATACCAATTGCGCTCACACATTTGAAGACGGTGTCTGCACAAAGTGCGGCAACCCCTGCTTACACGATACCGACAACGGCACTTGCTCCATCTGTGGAGAATATATTTACGCAATCACCCATCAGCCCACCGAGGCAGAGCCTTATGTAGAACTCAACGATGACACCGATGCCACCTATCAGTGGTATAAGGTTGAAGACAAGGAAGAGATCACAGATGAAAATGCCGACACTGTTTCTTACGATTGGGGCGATAGCTCTTATGATGCAGAAACGGGTTGGACCGGTGTGCTGTATGATGAAGGTAGTGACGAATATGACTTCTTTACGGTTGCCCTTCATGCGGGAGATACGGTAAAGGTCGAACTTACGGGAGATTTCTATGACTATGTCGGCCTTTATGATTACGCGACCGACGAGGGTTCCTATGAAGAAATCGAACCCGGCATCAACACATACGAAATAACAGTAACAGACGATGGCGATTATACGTTCTATACTTATGTAAACAGCGGTGCTGTCACCGTCAAAGCTTACATGGGCGATTTGGTCTGTAGTGCAATTGAAGGTGAGACCGAGGCTGCACTGAGCAATCCTGCATACGGTAACCGTTATCTCTGCGAAGTCACCTTTGCAGACGGCACCACAGAAAAATCCGATATTCTTGACCTCACTTACAGAATCACGCATCAGCCCACCGAGGCAGAGCCTTATGTTGAACTCAACAATGATACCGATGCTTCTTATCAGTGGTATAAGGTTGAAGACATGGAAGAGATCACAGATGAAAATGCCGACACTGTTTCTTGCTATGGGGGCGATAGCTCTTATGATGCAGAAACGGGTTGGATCGGTGTGCCGTATTATGAAGGTCTTGACGAACATGACTTCTTTACGGTTGCCCTTCATGCGGGAGATACGGTAAAGGTCGAACTTACGGGAGATTTCAATGAATGGGTCGGTCTTTTTGATTACGAGACCGAGGAGGCTTCCTATGAAGAAGTCGAATCCGGTGTCAATACATACGAAATAACGGTAACAGCCGATGGTAATTATACATTCTATACTTATGTAGCCAGCGGTGTTGTTACCGCCAAAGCTTACTTGGGCGATTTTGCAATTGAAGGCGAAACCGATGCCCGCTTGCAGAATCCCGAATTCGGTGCAGAGTATTTCTGCGAAGTCACCTTTGCAGACGGCACCACAGAAAAATCCGATATTCTTGACCTCTCCTACAGAATCACCCATCAGCCCACCGAGGCAGAGCCTTATGTAGAACTCAACGACGATACCGATGCTTCTTATCAGTGGTATAAGCTCGAATACGGCACGACTGAGATCACAGATGAAAATGCCACCGTAATGGACGGCGATATTCGCAATGCCGACTATGTTCCCGGTGAAGGCTGGCAAGTCGGACTGCAATATCACTATGTAGAAGGCCACTACCTCAGTCATGTCTTCGAACGGGTTTTCGAAGCGGGCGATCAGATCATTCTCGACATAACGACAACGGAAACCGATCCCGAACTCTGGCTCGGCGGCAGCGATGATTTCAACTATGTCGGATTTACGCCTGATGAAAACGGAAGACTCTGCGCCACCGTTGAACTTACCGATTCATACCAGTTGTTCTCCGGTAATCTTTATGATCCCGATATGATTATAAAGGCTTACCTCTATTCAAAAAATACCTATGTTGAGCTCGATGGCGAAACCGATGCCCGCTTGCAGAACCCCGCATTCGGTGCAGAGTATTACTGTGCAGTCACCTTTGCAGACGGCACCACAGAAGAATCCGATATTCTTGACCTCACTTACAGAATCACCCATCAGCCCACCGAGGCAGAGCCTTATGTAGAACTCAACAATGATACCGATGCTTCTTATCAGTGGTATGTCTTTGAGCGCAAAACCGTGGAGATCACGGATGAAAACGCAGTTGCAATTACACCCGAAAATTTCGATTTTCCTGCAGAAATGTTCACACAGCTTGCCTCTTATGATCCCTCCTTCGGATGGCAGAGTTCGGTTGCCCCGCAGGAAAGCGGAAATGCACATCTCTTTTTCGCTGCGGACCTCAAGGCAGGCGATGTGGTCAATGTTACATTCTCTGCAGCCCCTGATGATAGCATTTTGTTAACAATCGACGGCGACAAAATTGCTGATGCTGAAACAGAAGACGGGATCAATTACTCTTTCACCGTATTGGAAGACGGACTGTACGGTCTTCAGGCACTGTGCAACGATCTGCTTTCTGCCAAGGCAAGCATGTTGACTGATGTCAGTAGCAAACCGGAAGGCGAGATCGATGCCTGCCTGCAGAGCATGGAATACGGCAAAAAGTATTTCTGCGAAGTCACCTTTGCAGACGGCACCACAGAAGAATCCGATATTCTTGACCTCACTTACAGAATCACCCATCAGCCCACCGCGGGTGAACCTTATGTGGAACTCAATGATGATACCGATGCTTCTTATCAGTGGCATGAGATCGAATACGGCACGATTGAGATCACAGATGAAAATGCTAAAGCACTGAGCGGCTCAATTTGTGATGCCGTATATATTTCCGGTGAAGGCTGGTATATCGGATTGTCAGATCCGTATCCTGACGGCACCTACACCATTTATGCCTTCGAACGGGATTTCGAAGCGGGCGATCAGATCATTCTCGACGTAACGACAACACAAACCGATTACAACCTCTGGCTCGGCGGTGACGGAGATATTGACTCTGTCGAATTTATGCCTGATGAAAACGGAAAACTCTGTGCTACCGTTGCACAAGACGGCACCTACGGTTTGTTCTCCGGTAATGTTTATGACACCGCCATGATCATAAAGGCTTACCTCTATTCAAAAACCTATGTTGCGCTCGAGAGCCAAACCGATGCCCGCTTGCAGAACCCCGAATTCGGTGAAGAGTATTTCTGTGAAGTCACCTTTGCAGACGGCACAAGCGAAGTATCCGATTCCTTTGAATACAAGTATGCCATCACCCATCAGCCCACCGAAGAAGAACCCTATGTGGAACTCAATTACGACACCGATGCTTCTTATCAGTGGCACACAGTTGAAGAGGGCATGGCCGAAATTACGGATGAAAAAGCAACCGGTTCCTGGAGTGCGTTGGGTGCTCCGTCCGAGCTTCACGGTGAGTATGATTCCGAAATCGGTTGGACCAGCTCCGAAGGTTATTATTTCGTCATTGAATTGCAGGAAGGCGAAACGGTTGAACTTGAAGCCTCCGAATCGGTTTCCGAATGGTGGATCGCCTATGCACAGAATCCGGGTATGTACACGGATGAATGGACTGTTGAGCAGTACGGCACAACGATTTCGTTTACCGCAACGGCAGACGGTTATTACGGTTTTTCAATCTCCAACGGTTTCGGTGTAGCGGTCAGAGCCTATATGGAGGGCAATGTTTACACCGCAGTGGACGGTCAGACCACCGATACCCTCACACCCGATGCAATCGGTCATTATGCCTGTGAAGTCACCTTTGCAGACGGCACCACCGAAATGTCGGATACATTTGAGGTCACATCCGTTCACACCTGCGATTTCAGCGGCGATTGGGTATATGACAACGCGAAACATTGGAAAGAATGCACCGTAGACGACTGCAATGCTGTTTCCGAAGAAACGGAACATGAATTCCTGGACGGCGAATGCACGGTCTGTGATTATGTCTGCGACCATGCAAATGCAACCGCAGAATTG
>JAFQKN010000113.1 GCA_017396895.1 Clostridia bacterium | reverse complement strand
GATTCCGCCAGAAGCGGTAATCGTCTTCAAGCAGCTCAATGTGATCCACAAAGCGCAGACCGTTTTTCTCGTGGAAAAAGGAAACGCCCAGATGCTCCTTGCTGAGTTTGTGTAGTTTGCGTTCACCCTGATGACCGAACGGTGCGTGTCCGAGATCGTGCCCCATGGCAATGGCACGGGTGAGTTCGATATTGAGGCCCAAAGACTTGGAAATGGTGGTTGCCACGCTTTCCACGTGCGAAACGTGTTCCATGCGGGTGCAGATATGGTCGTTGCTGATGTTGAAAAACACCTGCGTTTTGTGTTTCAGGCGGCGGTAGGCAAGGGAATGCAGGATGCGTGTGTAATCGCGCTCAAAAAAACTGCGTGTGTCATTGTCTTTTGTATACAGCGGTGTGCGCCGCGTGGCAAACACTTCGTAATTCTCATTGTGCGGTGCAACGGCAAAGGCTTTGAATCTTGCATTGTCCATGGCAGTACCTCCTGTTATACAATGATATACGCACCTGTGTGCGAATGATATCACACCCTCAGGTGTGGTGATATCCGCGTTGCGGATGATATATTTGTTGCACAAATATGTCGGATGCTGTCGCTTGTTTGCTTCGCTCTATAAAAATTATATAATCGGAGCGTAAGCGACCCGCAATATTTTCCGCAAGGAAAATATATCATTCATCATATCGAAGATATATCATATCCGCTTTTGCGGATATATCATTATTATGATCGGCCTTTTCTGAGAACGGAGAAAACGGTCTTTTTGACCTTTTTGGCGGTGGGCATCAGTTTGGAATAGGCAAGGTATGCCGTCTTATTACCGACCAATACGTATTCTCCGATGTATTCGTATTCATCCGCAGCGAAACTCTTTTTAAAAGCCAAAATGCCTTCAAAATCTTCTCTCGGTTCGCATTTTGCAAGCAAACCGTCGGAGGTGGGATCGGTCTTTTTCGGCAGAACGTAGCCGAGATCGTGGAAATCGTTGCCCAGTTCAATGCTTTTGCAAAGGCGGATATAATTCAGATAATGGCTGGAACGGAAGTTGTTGCGCAGTAAGTTTTTCGCACCGCCGAACAGACAACTGGAAAGGCCGTTGTAATGTACGGTAAGTCCCCCTGCAACGGCAATAAGACCGGCGGGAATGTCCTGTGTCTGACGCAGGCGTTCTTCATAATGGACGGTCTGTTTGTCGATGGAGTCGATTTCTTCGGTGATACCGCGCTTTTTCTTTTCGGGTGCGGTTTCCAGATCTTTTTCAAGTTGTGCTTTTCTTGCAAGTCTGTCGGCCTGCATTTGTGCATCTTTCTCACGGTCATAATAAACGATGGTCAGTTCCATTTCGTCCTTGCCGAACACTTCCATCAAGCGCAGGACGTAATTCTCGTTTCTTTCAAGGAAATCGTTGCGTTCGCCCGTGTCGCGCATGATATCTGCAAAATCTTCCGCAATACGCGGATCGGCTTTGGCTTCTTGAGCACCGTAAGAACGGTATATAAGACCGCGCTGTTCACCGATGCGAACGGAATAACGCACGCCCTTTTCAAACTTTTTGAGCATCTGTGCAGGCGTAAAAGCGGTGCCGTTTTCATCACGCAGGGCGGTCATGAGTTGCCACGGTGCTTTGTAGATGCAAGCGGCGGCATCGGGTTGCAAACGAAAACCCGCCTGCAACAGGCGTTCGTGTGTGCGCACCCCGTTGTCATCCGTTTCGCCGTTTTTGCGATGGGTGATACACGGATCGAAAAACAGGGCGGCCACGCCGTTCTTTTTGAGTTCTGCCGTCATAAAGTCTGCAAATTCGTTCAGCAGTTGTGCGTTGTCGTAATCACAGACCGCACCGGCAGGGCAGTACCACAGTTTTACACCGGCAAAACTGCGTTCGAGAATGAGTGCGGTCAGAACGCATTCGCAGTCTTTGAATCCTGCATAAAAATAAGGCTTCCAATCCAATTTGACCTGCGGCCATTTTGCGGATTGCAAATACTGACCGCCGTGTGCTTTTACAAAATTTTCAAAACTGTCAAGATCGTTTTCAATGCGGAATGTATACATAAAATCCTCTTATTTTCTGTTGAAGTATTCTTCGATCACGGCGCGTTCCGAAAACGGGACGGTTTCGCCGCATACTTTCATATATTCTTCGTGCCCTTTGCCGAGAAGCAGGATAATGTCGCCGTCACGGGCTGTGTCAAGGGCATGGCGGATGGCTTCTGCGCGGTCAATGATGATCTCATATTTGCCGCCGATTTGCGCAACGTAAGATGCGACCTCTTTTGCAATTTCGGCAGGATCCTCATATTGCGGATCGTCCGTGGAAATAATGGACAGATCGCAAAGCGAACCCGATATCATCGCCATTTCTTTTCTGCGCACCTGCGCACGACCGCCCACGCAACCGTAGAGTGCGATCAAGCGCGTCGGAGCGTATGCTTTGACCGTTTCAATGACGCTCTTGAAACTGACACCGTTATGGGCGTAATCGATGAGTACATCGTAATTGCCGGGAACGGCTACGGGTTCCATTCTGCCTTTGACGCAGGCATTTTCGAGGGCTTTGAATACGGTCTGTTTGTCGATCTGCAACCCGTGTGCGACTGCCGCGGCGGTCAGGGCATTGTAAACGGAGAAAACACCGGGCATACCGACTTTGCAGGTGTCGGAAATGCCGTTGTGGGTGAGGGTGAATGCCATGCCCAGTTTTTCGTCACGCACAAAACGCAGATCGTCTGCCGTAAAATCGGCATTTTTGTGTTCCATAGAAAATGTGGTGACAGGGCAGGTGAGTTCTTCTTTGAACTGTGCGCAGAATGCATCGTCTGCATTCAGAACGGCTCTGCGGCACTGTTTGAATAATTGTTTTTTCCAATAAGCGTATTCTTCAAAGGATTCGTGTTCCGTGCCGCCGATGTGATCGGGGGAGAGGTTTGTGAACACGGCGGTGTCAAACAGGATGCCGTCACTGCGGTGCTGTTTGAGTCCCAAGGAAGAAATTTCTATGAATACGGCTTTGCATCCGTCGTCTGCCATGGTGCGCAAAAGCCGTTGGATTTCGTAGGATTCGGGTGTGGTGTTGACGGTTTTTTCGTATCGGTCACCCCAGAATGCACCGATGGTGCCGATCACACCGCTTTTGATCGCACAGCCGTCAAACACACTGCGTAACATATTGGTAACGGTGGTTTTTCCCTTTGTCCCCGTAATACCGACCACCGCCATTTCATCTGCGGGATGATTGAAAAAATTGCAGGAGAGTTGAGCCAATGCGGCTCTTGTGTCAGGAAATTGCAGAACGATCGCATCGGTCGGCAATTGCACATCTTGTTCGGTCGCAAAAACACGGCAACCGTTGTCGTATGCTTTTTGAATGAAGTCATGTCCGTCTGCGTATGCACCGCGTAAAGCCGTAAAAAGAGTGCCGGCCGTCGCTTTTCGCGAATCGTAAACGATATCCGTGATCTCGGGATTCTCGTTTGGTTTTTGACAGGATATTCCGTTCAACAGTATGTGCAGTTTCATATAGTCTCCTCATCGTCCAAGGCATCCAGCAAGTCACAAAGAATGGTGTTGGATACCAAAAATCCGTCTGCGGTCAGGCGCAGACCGTCTTTGTCGGTTATAAGCAATCCGTGTTTTGCGTATTTTTCAGCCCGCAAAAGAACCGATTGCGCAAGATCTTTACCGAATTTTTGTCTGTAGCGAACGTACGACAAACCTTTGTTCATACGCAGTTGCAACAAGACGTACTCCGCGTTGTCACCGCCGCAATCAAGCAGTTGCGGCTCTTTTTTCTGCAAAAAATCCGAAACACTGCGCGAAAAAGCAAAGCGTTTGCCGTTTACGAAGGAATGAGCCGCCGCACCGAGCCCCAAGTATTCTTCCTGCTCCCAGTAGCGGCTGTTGTGACGGCTTTCAAAACCCGGCCTTGCAAAGTTGGATATCTCATATTGCGAAAGACCGTTACGGTTTAAGAAATCCACTGTCTGCAAATAAAACTGAGCCGTTGTGTCGTCATCGGGCAGGTTGAGTCGGTGTGCATTTTTATGGAAAAACGTACCTTCTTCGATGCTGAGCATATACACACTTGCATGGGGCACCCCGGTGTCAATGAGAAATTGCAAACTTTCCTGCAAACTCTCTTTTGTCTGATTCGGAATGCCGATCATGAGATCGAGGGATATGTTGTGAATGCCGGCCTTTTTTGCCGCGTGCACGGCACAAAGCACCTTTGCCGCATCGGCGGTCCTGCCCAAGCCTTTGCGTTCGCTGTCCACCGCCGATTGCATACCGAGCGAAACGCGGTTGACGCCGTTTTCGGCACAATGCGACAAAAAGGCTTCAAGGTCGGGGGAGGACGGATTGCATTCGACCGTGATCTCCGCATCTTTTGCAATCGCAAAATGCGTTTTGGCGGTTTGCAGAACGGCGCAGACGTTGTCAGCCCCCCAGTAAGACGGAGTGCCGCCGCCGAAATAGACCGTATCGACAGGTCTGTTTTGTATATCGTCGGCAAGCAAGGACTTGCATCTTGACTTTGTGCGGATTTCGTCGCACAAGGCGTCTTTATACGGCTCAAACAGTGATTTGTCCGTGACGGAATAAAAATCGCAGTACGGACATTTGCCCTTGCAGAAGGGGATGTGAAAATAAAGACCGAGTGTGTCCATTACTGATCGTCGAGTTTGAGAATGGCCATGAATGCTTCCTGCGGCACTTCCACCGTGCCGAACGAGCGCATTCTCTTTTTGCCTTCTTTCTGTTTTTCAAGCAGTTTCTTTTTTCTTGTGATGTCACCGCCGTAGCACTTTGCAAGCCCGTCCTTACGCATGGCTTTGATGGGCTCACGCGCAATGATCTTGCCGCCGATGGCGCTCTGTACGGGAATTTCAAACATCTGTCGCGGAATGTGCTCCTTGAGTTTTTCCGCGATCTTTCTGCCGCGCG
>JAFQKN010000112.1 GCA_017396895.1 Clostridia bacterium | reverse complement strand
TTTTCTTTCGCAGTTTTTTCTTTTTCGCGGCGCAGTTGCAAGGCGGCCTGCTTTGCGGCACCGCGTTTTTCATTGATATCGTCCTTGCTGATCCATTCGCACAGCACGGAATAATCGTCTGCATACGCTTTGTGCGTGCGCCGTTTGTAAGCCGAAAGGTTGTCGATATAACTGTCGGAAAAGGCACAGCGTTCCTGCAGGGCGGCCTTTTCGCGGACGGTCAGATATACATTGCCGAACGTCCCGAAGCCTGTCTTTGCCGCATTTTCGGGCTGATCTTGCACGTCAGCGGATGCAGGTTGCGCAGGTGCGGCAGGGGCGGTCGATGCGGGTGTCTGCGGTCGCACCGTGACAGGTCTCTGCGGCGGCTGTACGGGTACGGACGGCACTTTTTCCTGCTGTGCCTGCGGCTCTGTTACGGTGATGAGGGAATAGCGGTTGCGGATGTTCTCGCGGCGGATCAGCCCGTCTTTTTCAAGGCAACGGAGAATATAGTTTACCCTGTTTTTATTCAACGAGCAAACGCGCGCTATTTCCCCTGCAGAAATGAGCACTTGCCCGGGCAGAATTTCAATGCCGTCCTGTATTGTTTTTTTATACCGTGCCTGTTTGCAAAGGAAAATCAACACCAGCATCATATCCGGATTCCGCAACAGATCGGAATGCAGCAATTCCCTGTAAATTTTTATAAAACCCGACATCTATATCCTCCGTTTGTGTTCTGCCGCTATTGTAGCAGATCCACAAAACGGATTTCTCCCCAAAATGCCCCGAAATGCAAAAAAAATTAAAAAAATTTTTTCCTTGTGTTTGTTTGCGTGTGCGAGGGCACTTCTCTCTCTTTCTTTCATAACTTTCTTTTAAAAACATTCTTTCTATGTATAATGGTATGTACGGTGTTGAAAACGGTGTGTAAAAAAAGAGGGGTAAGTGTGTAATCGGTGTGCAAAATCAAAAACACCGACATTCCGAAAAGCCTTTATCGATGGGGTTATCCGTATATTGTCGGTGTTGAATCGGTGTTTAATAAATGATGTGTCGGTGTGTAAAACAGTGTGCAAAACCGATACAAAGCAAAATTACCGCATTTTGTTTGCAATTGCATACGAAATCAGAGAAAAAAATAACAAAACCAAACCTCACGCAAAAATGAAGTTCGGTTTATTTCAATGCTTCCCTCACCCGATAACGGCACATACAGTACATCAACTTCGCAGAAGTTGTATATCATCCGTTCCGCAAGGAATGGTATATCATCAACTTCGCAGAAGTTGCATATCATCATTGCGAAAGAATATGCACCTTCGGTGATGATATACGCCTGCGGCGATGATATACAGCCTGCGGCTGATGATATGCCATTGCTTTCGCAATGGATAAAAAAATACCAAGTCTTACGACTTGGTATTTTTTGGTGCCGGTGATCGGGGTCGAACCGATACGGTATCGCTACCACTGGATTTTGAGTCCAGCACGTCTGCCAATTCCATCACACCGGCGAATTGCATTCATTATATTCCATTTGTTTGAAAAAATCAAGCCCTTTTCAAAAAATAATTATAAAGAATGCGTACAATTTTTACAAATCAATTACAAGTCCGTCCGCTTCTCTGTTTTCGTCACAAAGATAGACCTGTACGGGGTATTCAGAAGCATTTTTGTCCATACCGAGAATGCGCACGGTCATTTCACGGTCGCAAAGAGCACGCGGGATGGGGAAATAATAGGTATAATGATGCGTCTGATGCACCGAACGGAACGGCGGACACTCCCAACCGTTTGCCTGATAACTCGGTGCACGGTCGGGTGCGGTGTATATGTTTGCGTCCGCTTCCATAACCGCATACGCACCTTCCCTGCCGTGTTCACCGTCCAAGGCGACACACAGGTAACAGCCGTCTTTCCACTGCTCGGCAGGCACCGTGACGGTCAACTCTTTTGCATACGTCACTTTTCGTTCGGCAGGCAGAAGATTGTTGGCACGGGGATCACACAATTGCATTTCTTTGCCGTCTTTGAGCAGTGCAATTTTATGGATGCGATCGACGGGATTCGGCATACGGAAATAACGGATCAAACCGTTTACGGGATACAAAACCTGTTTGCGTTTGCCTTTGACCGTCACCACATTGTGTACGTCCTGCACAAGCACGTCGGCATTTTCTTCACGCAGCACTTTTACCGATTCCACGGAAGTATATTTCCATACGGCAAGATCGTCCGAATACGTGCAAACACCTGTCGGGCCTTGCATCACGATGCTGTTGCGTTCCACAAACTGTTCATCGGAATCAAAATATTCGATCAGAACAGCGTCAGCATCATACACATTTCCGAAATCCACACGCAGACAGCCGCCGTCTATGCGGTAGCCGCCGTAGTGCAGTTTGCTGTTGCCGTCAAAGAACGTATCATCCTTACCGTCAAAGGCAAAACGGCATTCGTTGCCGCGCAAGCGATAGGTGCGCTGTGCGAAAAAGGCGTCTCTTGCGGCCTTGACTTCGGGGATCGCCGTTTCCCCTGCTTTATTTGCCGCCTGCCGTTCAAGGCAATCATGGCTCTGCGAGAACAAAGCAAGTTCCAGTTGTCTCTGCGCATCGGCAGGCACTTGAGCAAACGCATCAGCGGACAGTTCACCCAACAACAGCGGTGCGCGCAAGGTATGGTCAAACACAGCCGTTTTCTGCAAAAGTGTGCCGTCCGACCAAGTGATCTCTCCGCAGGAAGATACGATCTTCACGCGGTCGGGACGTCCGTTTGCATCCTCATGCACCACTTCATATTCACAGCCGCAAAGCACTGCATCCATTTCTTTTGCATCGCAGATCTCCACAAGGCTTGCTCTGAACGCTTCAAGTGCGATTGCAACTGTTTCACCGTAGCCGAACAAACCGACAAAACGCGCATAAGGATGATGCACGATCACGGCGACTTTCTCGCATTTTGCAAGTCCGATGCTTTCATCCAGCGGCACGCGCATTTCTTTCTCATCCCACTGCATATTGCCCGTTGCAATAAAACGGCGTTTTTCACTGCCGCGCACCACGGTATGAAGCGGATATGTTTCCCCTTTGAGTTCAAACCCGTTCACAAGAATATCGTTATAGCGGCGGTGAAGATTGAAAATTCTTGCCAAATGCGCCTGTTCAAAATCACGCAGCAGCCACGGGTTGCCGTAAATTTCGGGAGCCAGAATGAGATTCCTGCCGAAAGCCTGAATGATGAGTTCATCCTCAAAATATTCATTCTGCGAGGAGATACAGACACCGTGATCTTCCGTCAGTCTTGTCATATTCGGCGTGTTACCGCGTGACATCATATAAGCACGGTGATGCGGCGCACAGCGGTCATTGGCGATGTGCACGTCCACATAGGTCTCTACCCCTTCCCACAGGAAGGTGGTTGCATACTGCAAGCCCTCCTCACCGAAATCAAGACGGTGATTGAGCAATATAAAATCGGGCTGATAACGGCGGCATTCCTGCATCATTTTTACAAAATGCGGACGGTTTTCGGGGGAAAGATGTCCGCAGACACCGTCAAACTTAAACAGCGCAAAACGGTAATCACGGGCAAGGCTGACCATCAGTTCCAATCTTTTTTCGGCACTTTCTTTGGTATTTCCGAATCCGTCGGGACCGCCCCAGACGCCAAGACGGGTATTGAGTTTTTCAGCCGCCTTTGCAATGGGTGCATAACCGTTGGGATATTGCGCTTTGATCTTGGGTGAATCCAAAGTCTGATAGGTCTCCCTTGCACCGTCGAGATTGCCCGCATCCCATGCGTAGATATCCAGTTGCATCCCGTAGGTACGCTTGAGGTATTCAAAATATGCAAAATTGGTCAAAGTCTGTTGCTCGGTAGAGCCTTCATTTGTGTTGTTGATCCACGAAAAATATTCACTTTTGGACGGGGTGTTCTCCCTTGCGCCGGATTTTCCGAATTCTTCGGTCATGTTATACCCTCCTCTTTTCAAGCAATCTGTTGCAAAAAAATGCCATTTTTACACATCAATTCTTCTTTTACTTGCGCATTTTTCTGACTCACTCAACAGTGATCCACATAGCAGGACGAACGGCATTCGGATCAATCAAATACATTCTCTGACTGACAATACTCCCGCTTCGGAAAACCGCAGCCCTGCAAGCATCAGAACAAATCCCAATCGGCGACATCACACTCACCATCGCCATTTCTCCCTACAGCCATCACGGTACCGTCACTTTTTAAACCAACGGCGTGATAATTTCCAGCATTGACGGCTTCTCTTATTTCAATATCATCCCTGCGTAAAAATCATTTTTCTTTTACACCTTTACACAAATCTGCTGATTATAAAGTGTCTTCTACGCATTCCAACATGAAAACATATGCATCATTTTGCAAATCAGGGGCATAAATATATCCATATTCATAATTGTGATAAACGGTACCGCCTTTATATTTTCTTGTGCTACTTAACATATTTCCGTTTTCATCGTAAGTATATGTATATAACATTGGACTCATACTCTTAACTTCATCAGAGGTTGGCTGTGCCTTCGTCATATTTCCATGAGCATCATATTCATATGTCCAGGTTACCTTCGGAGGATAACTGTCAGAGTATTCTATCGCTTTGACAAGAATACCTTTTTCATCGTAAAAATATTCAAATTGCTCATATTCACCTTTACTAGTTATGCACTGATTATTTGAATTGTATGTATATGTGGTTGTACTTGATACATCACCAAGATAAAGCTGATAGAGGGTTCTTTTTGTACAATTCCCCCTGCTATCATACTCATATACATATTCCATCTGTTTTTCACCAGATGTTTTAAACAATGTTATCCTGATTAAATCACCCTCAGTATTATATTGACATTTGCGCACAGTTGACTTTGTAAATTCTGTTATCTGTCCTTTTTGATTGTATGTGTAAACAGCATTATTATTCTTAACAACTAAATATTTAAATGCGTCAACATATTTCTTTGACTCTTTATAATTATCAAGCTCAAGAAAAATTTTCCGGGCTTCAGCATCGTCCTTACCAATCAAAGTTTCAGCATAAAAATATTTGGCACATTTCAACTGTTCGGCACTATCTGTGTAATCGCCAAGTGCTTTAAATGCAGAAATTGCCGCTTCATATTCTCCTGCATCCAGCAATTCAACTGCATTATTATATTTTTCCTCAAGAACTGCATTCTCGCATGCTGCTATTTTATCTGCACTGTCCTTATAGCCGTTCAGTGCTTCAAATGCGGCAATGGCTTCCGTGTAGCTTCCTGCATTCAGCAATTCAACTGCATTATTGTATTTTTCCTCAAGAACTGCATTCTCGCATGCTGCTATTTTATCTGCACTGTCCTTGTATCCGTTCAGTGATCCGAATGCGGCAATAGCTTCGGAATAATCTCCGTTTTCCATTAACTGCAGTGCTTTGTTGTAGTTGCTGTTCGGAATGATGAAAGAATTGAGAAGAACAACAATTGCAACAGCAACTGCCAGAATCGGGGCGGCAATGATGGCAATCTTTTTATTGCGCTGCTTTTGTTTTTCCGCATGTTCGCGGGCAAGTCTTTTCTGTTCTTCTTCGGCAATACGTTTTTCTTCTGCAATGCGCGCCTCTTCTGCAATGCGTTTTTCTTCTGCAATTCGCTTTTCTTCTGCAATGCGCGCCTCTTCGGCATGGATGTCGGCAATTTTCTTCTTGCAGATTTCAATCTGTTCATCGGCATCCTTCCAACCGGGAATGGATTCAAACAGGCGGATCGCGGATTCGTATCCGGCAACCGTTTTGCTTGTCATCTCTGACTTGCCTTTTGCAAGAATTGCATCCTTGCGTGCAATTTCGGCTTTTTCAAGACAAGTTTCAGCAAGGGTTGCAGAATCCTTGTGTTCGGGAACTGCTTTGAATTGCTCTGCAGCAGCCTTGAACTCGTTTTCTGTGACAGCCTTATCCATTGCATTTTTTGCACGGGTGAAAAGGGATTGAATGCGTGCATTTTCATTGCGTTCTTTTATGTAATCCACATAACCTGCAAGGGTGGTTTTCAGTTGTTCATCGGCAAAACGCCGAACCTTTTGATAGTTGTTCCTGCCGTCAAACGGATCCTTGCAGTTTTTAAGATCGCCCTGCTTGCGGCAACGCAATTCTGCCATGAGCTTACCGAGATAGGCTTCGGCGCATTCGGGGTCGACATCCAACACTTTTTCGCAGTATTCGTTGGCAGAATTCCAGTCGCCGTCCTCCAAGAACATAAATGCACGTTTCAAAAGAGGCGCAGTATTGGCATTTCCACCGCTGATTACCGTTTCTTTGACAACGGTTGTTTTTGGCGTGTCTGCCTCAGCAATCTTCTTAATGCCGCGGATGAGATCCTGCATAAAACCGAGTTTAGACATATCCTGCGCTTGCAAATGAGAAAATTCCTCAGGCAGGTCATACGGATCCATGTCGCGGTATGCGGGAATGAGAATCTTCTTGGCTCCGTTTTTAATAAGAGAAAGATAACGGCTCCATTCATTTTTCACCCATACGGCATTGAAGTATTCCTGTCTTGTGCCGAGCACGACCATGACCTTTGAAGAATTGAGAGCTGCAAATATGTAAGGCTCGTACGCCGTGCCGAGCTTATCCTCGAGCGTAATGCGGGAGAAGAAAACCTTGTAGCCCTCGCGGGTGAGCTCGTGATAAAGCTCGGTTGCAATAACGGAGTCCTGTGTTCTTCTGCCGCTGTTGTCGGTTTCCTTGTAGCAGATGAACACATCGAAAGGCTCCTCCTGCTGTGAAATGGCAAGAATGCCCTTCTGAATCTCGTTGATCGCAGTTGCTTCCTCTTCGTAGATCTGCCGCTGGATGGGGTCAGCATGCTGCAAGGCGGATTTGTAGTCCTCATCATCGAAAACAGAGGTAAACTGTGCACGATTGACAGTGGGGACCCGCTTATGGCTTGCGGGATCCTCCACATATTCAATACCGTAACGGCACAGCACCAACGACCAATAGCTTTCCGCATCGGTCGTATCCTCATTGAGGATCTGCTCATAGATGCCCATTGCCTTGTCAAATTCATTATTTCTTCTGAAATGGTTGGCGCGGTCAAAAAGATTTGCCTTTCGCTCGTCGCTGAGCTTCGGCAAGGTCTGCATCGTGCCGCAATATTCACATTTTACGACGGTTTCACTGCCGTTGATCTCCAGATCCCCGCCGCACATTTTGCACTTAAAAACAGCCATCTCATTTCTCCTTCATAAAAAAAGTCTCAGTTTACTTTAATATCCGTCCATCCGGTGACATCGCACCGGCCGGCATTATTATCCCCTTTTGCAACCACCGTGCCGTCGCTTTTTAAGCCTACGGTGTGATAATCCCCCGCACTGACGGCGACTATATCTGTCCAGCCGGTGACATTGCACTGACCGTCATCATTATACCCTGTTGCAACCACCGTACCGTCGCTTTTCAGCCCGACAGTGTGATGCCCCCCCGCACTGACGGCGACTATATCCGTCCAGGAGGTGACATCGCACTGACCGTAAACATTCTCCCCTGTTGCAACCACCGTGCCGTCGCTTTTCAGCCCGACGGTATGCCAATCCCCTGCACTGATTGCCACTATATCCGTCCAGCCGGTGGCATCGCACTGACCGTCATAATTATCCCCTGTTGCGACCACCGTGCCGTCGCTTTTCAGCCCGAC
>JAFQKN010000111.1 GCA_017396895.1 Clostridia bacterium | reverse complement strand
ATATTTCGGTGGTATACTATAATTGCATAAAAACGGAATAAATAAACGGAGGTTTTTTCTTATGCCCAAAGTAGTTGTTGATTGGAAAACCATTAACGATTTCGTAATCGATGCTTTCAAAGGTGTCGGCGTTCCCGCAGAAGATGCAGCCATCGTTGCAGACGTTCTTCTTGAATCCGACCGCAGAGGTATCGAATCCCACGGTGTCAACCGCTTCAAACCTGTTTATATCGACCGCATCAATGACGGCATTCAGCAGCCCGTAACCAATTTTGAGATCATCCGCGAGACTCCCTGCACCGCAGTTGTGGACGGTCACGACGGCATGGGACAGGTCATCGGTCACAAAGCCATGAGCATGGCCATCGAAAAGGCAAAGACCTACGGCATGGGCATGGTTGCGGTTCGTAACTCCACCCACTACGGCATTGCAGGCTACTATGCAAGCATGGCAGCAAAAGCAGGTTGCATCGGCATCACAGGCACCAATGCCCGTCCGTCCGTTGCTCCCACGTTCGGTGTGGAAGGTATGTTCGGTACCAACCCGCTGACCATCGGCATCCCCACCGACGAAGATTTCGATTTCGTCATTGACTGTGCAACTTCCATTACCCAGAACGGTAAAGTTGAATATTATGAAAGAATCGGTGAAGACGTACATCCCGGCACCATCATCGGTCTTGACGGTGAAGAAGTTTCCGGTGATGCAGGTGCGGCACTCAGACAGATCCGCAACGGCACCGCAGCGCTGACCACCCTCGGCGGTATCGGTGAAGCACTCGGCGGCTACAAGGGTTACGGCTACGCAATGGTCGTTGAACTGCTTTCCTCCATCCTGCAGGACGGCAACTACGGCAAGGCTCTTGACGGCAAGGGCGAAAACGGCGAAAAAGTGCCTTATCATCTTGGCCACTTCTTCATTGCCATCGACACCAACCATTTCCTCGGTGAAGAACTCACCCGCAAAAAAGCAGGCGATATCATCCGCAGCGTCCGTGCTTCCAAGAAGGCTCCCGGCGCCGACAGAATCTACACCGCAGGCGAAAAGGAATGGGATATCTGGCTTTCCAGAAAAGATTCCGGTGTGCCCATCAACGAATCCGTACAGGCAGAGATCTGCAAAGTCCGTGACGATCTCGGTCTTACCAAATATGTATTCCCCTGGGAAAAATAAGAGAGGTAATAACAATGGATTATTTGAGCGAATCCCTTAAAAAACATGCCGAATGGAAAGGCAAACTTGAAGTTGTTGCCCGCGCAAAAGTGGACGATAAAGAAAAACTCTCCCTTGCATATACCCCCGGCGTTGCGCAGCCCTGTCTTGAAATTCAGAAGGACATCAGCAAGAGCTACGAACTGACCAGAAGATGGAACATGGTCGCTGTTATCACCGACGGTACGGCTGTTCTCGGTCTGGGCGATATCGGCCCCGAAGCCGGTATGCCCGTTATGGAAGGCAAATGCGTTCTGTTCAAGGAATTCGGCGGTGTTGACGCCTTCCCGCTCTGCATCAAGAGCAAGGACGTCGATGAGATCGTCCGTACCTGCCAGCTCATTTCCGGCTCCTTCGGCGGCATCAATCTGGAAGACATCTCCGCACCCCGCTGCTTTGAGATCGAAGAAAAACTCAAAGCCTGCACCGATATTCCGATCTTCCACGACGACCAGCACGGCACAGCCATCATCTGTGCAGGTGCACTCGTCAACGCTCTCAAACTTGTCGGTAAGAAATTCGAGGATTGCACCGTTGCATTCTCGGGTGCAGGTGCCGCAGGCGTTGCCATTGCAAAACTGCTCAAGAAGTTCGGTGTAAAGGACATTTTCGTATGCGACCGCAAGGGTATTATCTGTGACGGCGACGATCTCGCTCCCGGTAAACAGATGATCGCTGATTTCACCAATGCGGAACATCGCAGAGGCACGCTTGCCGATGCCATGAAGGGTGCAGATATCTTCGTAGGCGTTTCCGCCGCAGGCGTCGTCACCCAGGATATGATCCGTTCCATGAACAAGGATGCCATCGTTCTTGCCATGGCAAATCCCGTTCCCGAGATCATGCCCGACCTTGCAAAAGAAGCCGGTGCCGCTGTTGTCGGTACAGGCAGAAGCGACTTCCCGAACCAGATCAACAACGTGCTTGCATTCCCCGGCATCTTCAGAGGTGCTCTGGATGTTCGTGCATCCGAGATCAATGAAGAAATGAAAGTTGCCGCCGCACTTGCACTCGCAGGTCTTGTTTCCGACGAGGAACTCACGGCTGACTACATCATTCCGCATGCATTCGACGAGCGCGTCGGTCCCACCGTTGCCGCCGCCGTTGCAAAAGCCGCAAGAGATACAGGCGTTGCCCGCATCTGATCGTAAAATCAAAAAACATGACCGCCCGAAGCACACAAAAGTGCCTCGGGCGATTTTCTTTGAATGATCGGTTTTGTTGTGAATGGGGATGCTGTGCAGGAGTATTATTCTTTCTTTGCTATATGCTCTTTGAGCACCTTGTTGACGTACTGTGAAAACGAACGGTCGTCTTCTTCAGCCAAGTGTTTGATCTCGTTTACGATGTCACTGTCCAGCGTAATGCTTACTTTCTCTTTCAACGGCCTCATTCCTTTATCAACTCCTGTTTATGCGTGTTTATATTTTACCATAACGACATATTATGTATTGACAAATATGATAAAGTAGGATAAAATACTACTGCCGAAGGCTGTGATAAAGTTAATATTGCACATTCTTCGCACACATTACACAGGAGGTTTTTGAAATGAAGCAATTATTGAAAAAATGCACCTGCATCATGTTGGTGGTTCTGCTGTGTCTGAGTGTTCCGACGGCAGGATTTGCAGGCATCGGTGTGCCGTCGGTTTCTGCCGAAGCGGCAGAAGCCGTTGATTCCGGCACGTTCGGTGACAACATCACCTGGACGCTTGACAGCGAGGGCGTGCTGACCGTCTCCGGCGAAGGTGAAATGCCCCGTGCCCATGAAGTCGTATGGCGTCAGTATTACGACCGCATTTACAGTGTGGTTGTGGAAGAAGGCATTACCTCCCTCGGCGATTACGCTTTTTATTGCTTCTACTCTCTCACCGAAGTAACGTTGCCCGACGGACTGGAACGCATCGGTGAAAGCGCATTCGGATATTGTGAAAGCCTTGCAACACTCGTCTTGCCCGACAGCGTGACCGTCATCGGTGTTAATGCATTTAGCAGCTGTACGGCTCTCAGGGAACTCACCGTGCCTGCAGGCGTAACGGAAATCGGTTACAGCGCATTCTACAGTTGCAGTGTAGAAAGCATCACCGTTGCAGAAGGCAACGCCGACTACCAATCCGCAGACGGCGTGCTGTATAATGCGGATATGTCAAAGCTCATTTTTTATCCTGCACAGAAAACGGACACCGCATTCACCGTTCCCGAAACCGTTACATACATTGAAGATTACGCATTTGCATACAACACGTATCTTACGGCCGTATCCATCCCCGACTGCGTTTCTTATGTCGGCATCGGTGCATTTCTTTCCTGTTCGGCATTGACGGAAGTGAATATTCCCGCCGATATGCAGACCCTTAGTGCTAACACATTCAACGGCTGCACGTCACTTGAAAGTTTCACCGTTCCCGCCCATATCACGCGTATCGACAACGGTGCATTCTTCGGGTGTGAATCGCTGATGCAACTCACCATCCTCAACCCGTCGTGCAATATTTGGTGGGGGGAGGAAGAATGCGAATATCCCGCCAATGTGACCGTTTACGGTTATGACGGCTCCACCGCGCAGATTGGTGCCGAAGCCAACAATCTTACCTTCGTATCATTGGGGACGGCACCGGAAGATCCCACCGATCCCGAAGAACCTACTGATCCCGATGTTCCCATCGAGGGCCCCACCACGGCTTCCGGTACGGCCGGGGACAGTGTTACATGGACACTCGACAGCGACGGACTTCTGACTGTCAGCGGTGTGGGGGAAATCAGACAAGGGGCCGATTATAGTCGGTTCAGTGAGGAAATAATCTCCATTGTTGTGGAAAACGGAATCACATTGCTTGGCAGCGGTGTTTTTTCCTCGTTAAACAATGTTACAACCGTTTCCTTGCCCGAGAGTGTAACGACCATTGGTGCTTATGCGTTCGCTTATTGTTATTCTCTTGCGCAAATCAACATTCCCGATGCCGTAACGTTCATCGGCAACAATGCGTTTACTCAAAGTGATGTTCTCGAACAGGTTTCAATTCCTGCCAATGTTACGGAAGTTGCACCGGATGCATTCTCACAGTGCAACAGTCTTCAAAGCATCAATGTAGATGCGGAAAATGAAAACTATGCTTCCGTGGACGGTGTGCTGTATAACAAAGACGTCACACGTTTGTTTGCATATCCGGCAGGCAAGACGGATGCTTCTTTTGTGATTCCGGACGGTGTAACGGAAATTGTCGCCAATGCATTCATCGGTGCCGACTTTGCAAGCGTTACCATTCCGAACAGTGTCGGATATATCGGTGGTGCTTCCTTTGCACACTGCTACAGTCTCACACAAGTTGACATTCCCGCAAGTGTAACGCAGATCGGACAATCCGCATTTGAATGCTGCTACAGTCTTTTGAATATTTTTGTGGATTCGGAAAACAAGTATTATGAATCTGTTGACGGTGTTTTGCGCAATGTTGACGGAACATTGCAGGCCTATCCCGCAGGCAGACAGCAGACCGCTTATACCGTACCCGACGGTACCACAAAGATTGCTGATTCCGCTTTTTCCAATTGCTCTTTCCTTGAAAGCGTTGTTCTGCCCGACGGCGTGGTAAGTATCGGTGAATATGCATTCCATAACTGCCGTTATCTTACATCTGTCAATATTCCGGACGGTGTAACAAGCCTTGGCTACTGCTGCTTTGACTACTGTGAAAAACTTGCAAACATCAGCCTTCCCGACAGCGTAACGGAAATCGGCAGTAGGGCATTTTCACGTTGTTTTGCACTTACAAGCATCACTGTTCCGCAGAATGTGACACGCATCGAATACGGAACATTTGAAGAATGTGATGCCCTTGCAATCATCACCGTGTTGAATCCGAACTGTTACATTGAGGAGTATGACCTCGCAATTCCTGTTCATGCCGCCATTTACGGTTATGACGGCTCCACGGCACAGGCGTATGCCGAAAGCTACGACCGCACGTTCGTTTCTTTGGGCGCGGCTCCCGAAGTGCCCACCGATCCCGAAGAACCCACCGATCCCGATGTTCCCGTTGAACCGGATGTTCCCGATATTCCCACCGACGGCCCCACCACGGAAGACGGAACGGTGACATTGCAGTCCGATTGGCAGATCCGCGAAGACAATACGGTTGCGATCGATATTTATTTTGACAATTGTTTCCTGATGAAGACTTCCGATCTGACGATCACTTACGATCCTTCCGTTTTTAGTTTTACGGACATGTTCGTTTACGGAACGGATGCAGAGATTGTGAATGCCGACGACTACGTATTTCTGTTCGGTGCAAATGAAACCGAAGCGGGCGAAGTGGTCTGCGGTGCGGCATTTAAGGACTATCTGTACGGCGCTCTTGATTGGGAATCCATGGGCTTGCAGGTCAATACCGATCATTTCCATGTCGGTACCATTTATCTGACCGTAACGGATGAACAGGCGTTTTATGCAAGCGAACTTGCCGTTCAAGTCACCGGTACGATCGATTTTGTAACCGAAGAACAGAACACGATCGATTTCAGTATTATCAAAGAAGCACAGGATCTTCCCGTTGATGATAATTCCTATTTTACCGTGGAAAGCACCGGTCTGAAAGATGCAGACGGTATTGTGGAAGTGGATATCTATCTGCACGATTTTGCAGGTCTGACCGCTTTCAATTTCTATCTTGATATCGATGAAACACTGTTTTCCTACGCAGGTCTTGAAGCAGGTGCAGACGCATTGGCCGTCAACACCGCTATGCCGAATGAAATTTATCTGGAATGCAATCAACATAACGGTCAGGTCGAACTGGGCGGTTGCTTCACCCATTGCCTGTACAGTGCAGAGCATTATAACAATGCGTCGATCCACGCAGACCGTTTCCATCTTGCCACCGTTTTGTTGCAAGCGGATGAAAATGCCGAAGAATTGCAGATAAATGCAACTTCCAAGGTCGATTTTGAAGGCTTTGAAGCAGACGGATTTACGTATCCCGCCATCGGAATGGTAAAAAACAAAACGGCATCCTGTACTGTCGCAATGTCCTGTGATCATAATTATCAATTTGTCAAAGTCATCACACCTGCCACCTGCGTACAGCAGGGAAGCGATCTGTATGTTTGCTCGGTCTGCGGTGATGAAATGACCTCAACGGTCTCTATTGATCCCGAAAACCATGCAGGCTTGACAGAGATCCGCAATGCCGTTTCCGCAACCTGCGGCAAAGACGGCTACACGGGTGACACCTACTGCCTTGACTGCGGTGTGAAAACGGCAGACGGCACAACGGTTCCCGCTACGGGCAACCACACGTGGGACAACGGTGTGCAGACCCTTGCTCCGACCTATACCGCCCCCGGTGTAAAGACATTCACCTGCACAGTCTGCGGGGCTACGAGAACCGAAGAAATTGCACAACTGGAGTCTGTCTTTGAAGAAGACGAAGAACAGGTCGTTATCATTGAAGAAGTCGGTCTTGTGACCAAAGCCGGTGCAACTGTGACCGAGTTCCTTGAAAAAGCCTCCGAAGGTACCGTGATCGTCAATGCAAAGGGTGAAGAACTCGCAGAAGACGTTCTGCCCGGCACGGGTTGTGTGCTTGTGTTGCCCGACGGCACCGAACACACCATCGTTATCCCCGGTGATATCAACGGCGACGGTGAAATTTTGTCAAGCGATGCAAGAAAAGCACTGCGTTCGGCTGTCGGTCTTGAAAATCTGCAAGGTGCCTACAGTACGGCCGCAGACGTTGACGCAACCGACGGTATCGCGGTAGCCGATGCAAGAAAGATCCTTCGTGCAAGCGTTCATCTGGATGATCCGGATGAATGGTTTGATGTTTTCAAATCCAATACTGCTACATAAAAACCGCATATAACATAACCGCCCGAACACAGCCAAGTGCCTCGGGCGGTTTTTTGATGTTATATCCGTGTTTCGGATCTGATATGTCAAAGATATGATGTATGATATATTTGCACAGGGCAAATATGAACGGTCGCTTCGCTCCGCTTGGTAGATAAACTTCTGTTTTTTCGGTTATTCATCTGCAGGAACGGAATTAGAATATTGCAGAGCTTTTTGTGTGAAACAAAAATGACGGTATCGGTCGGGGGCGATCGTATCAAAGGCAACAACGCGCAAAAAATCGCGGATCACCAATGCGCGCAGAAGATTATGAACACACTCTTTACGCACACCTTTTATTTTCTTGTAATCATTATCCAAAATGCTTATTTCAAGGGCATAATCCCTCTGATAATACTGCCGCAAATACGCTAATACTTTTATTTCATCCTTGTTCAAATATTCCATTGTTATGCCACCTTCTCTTGTGAATATATATGTATATAAGTATATATTCAATTGAGAGAATTGTCAAGCGGATATATGTTCCATAAAATATATAACAAGGAGAGTGACGCCCGTGATCCGCCTGACACTTGACAAGGTGCTGACCGAAAAACAAATCAGCCGCTATGAACTGGCAAAGCGCACCGGCATTCAGTATGCCGTGATTGATAAATACTATAAGAACACCGTAAAACGCTACGACAGTTTCGTACTTGACCGCATCTGTACGGCTTTGCATTGCGATGTATCGGCTCTTTTGCTATACACCGTGGACAGCGACTGAATGACCGCGTGATACAAAACACAACCGCCCGAAGCACAAAAATGTGCCCGGGCGGTTTTTGAATAATATATCCACATTGCGGATATGATAGAGCAAAGATATGATGAAAGCCTGTAAATCATAATTTAAGTGCTAAGTTCTAAGTGCTAAACGCTAAACGACCGAAACAGCAAGTTTTTCTGTCGTTTGAAGCAAAATCGGTCAAACAGAACGGCAAAACGTAAATTAAAAATGATAAAACAATCAAATTGTT
>JAFQKN010000110.1 GCA_017396895.1 Clostridia bacterium | reverse complement strand
TTTATCATCCGGTAAAAGCACAGGCTTCTTGTTTCTTTGCCTGTTTTATGGAATGAAATTTTAGTGTGGTAGCTAATCGAAGTTTGTGTTTTTCGTGTGTGCAGGCTTCGGTCAGCACACACTTTTTTATTTTAAGGAGGATATTGAAAAATGAAACAAACAATCAAACGAATGCTATCCATGATATTGGTCGCAGTGATGCTGTCTGCAACGCTACTGTTCCCTCGCGCAGACACGATCAAATCGTCTGCCGCAACGACCTATCATCCGAGCAATCAGACACTAAAATATAATTGCGATATTAAGAAAGCGGGATATGGCATCTCAGGTTTAAGTCATTGCATTGAGATTTTAGATGAAGTTTCATATTTTGAGTTTTATTCCGGAGATCAATGCATAGCCACCAATATCACTTTTAATGATTTCCCTTATTTTTCATCGTATTGTATCACAAAAATCATATATAAAATAGTAGATGATCCCATTGAATCAGCTTTTAATACTGCTGATTTGACTTTTAATTTTGATATCCATGTTGAAAATTATTCAAACATCAGCACCAATTTCGATATTTTTATTGAAGATTTTGACGCACAATCCAAACTCTTTACATATACCGAAGAAATTCCCGTTTCTGCCTACAACGGTCTTGTCCAAAGCGGCCCGGTATTCCCCGCAGGGTATGATTTTGATGAGGATAGTTATTCATTCGGAAACTTTGGCGATAAATCTCTTTCAAAAAAATACTTCACTAGCCTGTTTCAAAGTGCCAATACAGAGGAAATATACAAAGCGCAAAAAAACACCAGTGGATTATGTTGTGGTTTTGCATACACCACTGCATCCATTTACAACGGTTTCCCGTCTGCAACATCAATATTCAACAAATCCATAACGGGTTCTCAATCTTATATAAATTCTCTTCGTAATGCAAAAAAAACATCAAAAATTACCATCGGAAGTAACACCATATCTGTTTCAGACTACATAAAATATTCTTATGTTTATCAGTTAAGTGAAGATGTTTTTCGTCAACGAAATGAAACTGCATTTACATCTTCAAAACTGCAAGGTTATGAAGTTTTATATGATAAGAATGCAATATTCGAATTGTATGATTATGTTGAATCGCTATCAAATAGCAATGTGTTAGGTATATCGATATGGTTAAATGGACTTGATATTCCCGGAGTAGAAAAACCAGAATGCCATACTGTTCTTTGCGTGGGAGTCGAAGATAACTGTATTTTAGTTGACGATAGCAACTTAAGAAACGACCATGGGTTTTCCGATGAATTGGGAAGATTAAGAATTAACAATAACGGTACATGGGTTTATGAACCTTATAACGGTAAATATAATAGCGGCAATACCTTTATATCGTATGCAACGGATTGTTATAAACCCTATTCCATTCTTTTAACAGGGAAAAAGGTTCAAGCAGACGACCATTGGATTGAAAATAATGATTCAGGCAACAGCTATATCGTTGATTGTGAAAAAATTGACACTGGAAAAGGAATTCTTTACTGCGACGCAGAGGAGTATCAATTAAATGACATTGAAAGAACAGAATTTCTTGACATCGGAACCGGTGATAGCAATACAAGCCAAACCGCTACGCTCTATTGGGTTAACAGTGAAGATGCAATATCAATTACAAATATTCAAAATAGTAAAAACAGTTCCGAATTTCACCTATCATCAGGTGACACCATTATTGAAACAATAGTAGCAAATAATTCATCTATTATGTTTAATACTGATAATTCGTTGAATATCAACTCCATGGAAAATGATAAATACTCTGTTTCTTATTCATACTGCACTGTAAATGATAACTATGATATCAAAGTGATTGAAATTGCATTATCCGGCACGGCTTCAGGTGACACCATTACTGCCACCCAGACCGAAACGGGGCTTCTCGTAACCGGCATTTCCGACGGTACGGTCACGCTCAGCAAGGATGAAGAAGTCATTGCAACAAAGACCGTCACCGATGCAATCAGCGATATTGAAATTACTTACGACAAAACCGGTGCAGATACCTCCGTCGAATTGGAGTATAAACAGGCCGAATGCGAACATGACGACACCGACGGTGACGGCAAGTGTGATGCTTGCGGTGCACCCGTTGCAACACCCCCTGCCCCCGAAACGCCTGACACACCTGCCGATGATGATAACTCCTGCACCTGCATTTGCCACAGTGAAAACTCCATCGTGCAGTTCTTCTACGTCATTTTCCGTTTCCTTTGGCAGTTGTTCGGCATGAACATGGATTGCGCCTGCGGTGTAAAGCATTTTGATTTTTACATCTTCGCATAAAACAACAACTCCCCGTTGGCTTCAACGGGGAGCATTTTTATGCATATTCACTTTTAGCTATCCCTCAGATAGTCCGTGGTATGGATCACCTTGTCGCCGTCTATGTACACACGCGGAACGCGGCGTGAAAGACCGCAGATGAGTTCGTAATTGATAAGTCCCGCTTTTTCACCGAGAAAATCGGCACTGACACTGCGGCCGCCGATACTGCCCATGACGGTGATCTGCGTGCCTTCTTCAATGCCCTGCAAGCCTGTCACATCCAAAAGACACTGATCCATGCAGACATTGCCGATCACAGGGGCGATCTCACCGTGCTCGGTGAGCATATAGGCTTTGTTGGAAAGACTGCGCGGATAGCCGTCGGCATACCCGATGGGAACGGTCGCCACTGTCATATCCTTTTTGGCAACAAACGTACCGCCGTAACTGAATGCGGTGCCTGCGGGGATATCCTTGACCATAGAAACCACGGTCTTGATCTCCATAACAGGCTTTAAGCGGCAGTTTCTCGGCACATCCGCAGACGGATACAATCCGTAAAGAATGATGCCTGCACGAAGCATATCCATATGCATTTCGGGGTAGGTTATAATTGCGGCGGAATTACAGCAATGCCTGTGCTTGAAAGTGATGCCGCGTTGCTCCAACAGGGCGATCATGTGCAAAAACAGATCGTACTGCAAACGGGTATACACTTCCCCGCCGCGTTCAACGTCAGCCTGTGCAAAATGCGTAAAAATACCGTCGCAGTACAGACCGGGCAGACGGACGGCC
Source organism: Clostridia bacterium (assembly GCA_017396895.1). Lineage (GTDB taxonomy): Bacteria > Bacillota > Clostridia > Oscillospirales > Acutalibacteraceae > RUG806. The sequence goes on along the minus strand of JAFQKN010000110.1, from coordinate 29,759 downwards.
TGTTCGATTTCATCCACGGTAGCGGCATCTTTTTCGCTGTCATGGTAGAAAAATCCGATGCGGCTCATGCCCGTATCGAGTTTAATATGCGAATGCACCGTCACGCCTGCCTGTACGGCAAACGAGGACAAACGATGTGCGTAATCGGAACAATAAACTGCCTGTGTGATGTTGTTATATGCCAACTGCGCGGCGCATTCGGGCGGTGTGTAGCCGAGAATGAGAATGGGCAGATCGATTCCCACCTGTCGCAGTTCAAGTGCTTCCGCAAGGTTGGAAACGGCAAACCAATCCGCACCGCACTTGAGCAGATGCAGAGCTGTTTGCTGATCGCCATGTCCGTAGGCATCGGCCTTTACAACCGCAACGATTTCCGTACCGGGTGCGGCTATACGGCGGATTTCCTGCATATTATGTGTCAGGGCATCCAAATGAATCTCAGCCCTGGTTCGTTTCGTGTAATGTTGCATGTATATTTCCTTTCGGTTGGAAAAGATAGTTTTATATTACTCTTTTTTTTCCCGTATGTCAACAACGCACGGAAGAATATCAGCAATTCACGGTAAAAATATATCCTCGGAAAACCTGTTTTCTTGTCACCCTCTACAAATGAAAAACCGCTTTTTACAGCAATTTTAATAAAAATGAGTATTCGGCTTACAGATGTTTAATTACCTATTGCAATCGGCTGATTATTAGTGTAAAATACACAAAGAGGGGTTAAAAAATGCCCTTTTTGAATCGTCTTTTTGGAGGTTTTGCATGAAATATTCCCTTACAACGAAGCAAGCAAAAGAACTGCTCGACAATAAATTGCTTCATTTTTTCGGTGTCCATCCTGAGAACGCCACGGTCGAACAGTTTTACCGTTCGATCGCAATGATCGTGCGCGACATGATGGCACAGGGCCGTGCCGAATTCAACACGCGCGGCGACAAAGCAGGTGCAAAACGAATTTATTATATGTCCATGGAATTCCTGATGGGCCGTTCCATGAAAAACAATTTGTACAACCTGAATCTGACAAAAACATTTGAATCCGTGCTCAAAGGCTACGGCATTTCCATGGATTCCATTTATGAATGTGAACCCGATGCGGGCTTGGGCAACGGCGGTCTGGGCCGTCTTGCCGCCTGTTATCTTGATGCACTTGCCACACAGGGCTACCCCGCACGCGGATATTCCATTCTTTACGAATACGGTATTTTCAAACAGAAGATCGTGGACGGCTGGCAGACCGAACTTCCCGATTTCTGGCTTCCCGGCGGTGACGCATGGCTCGTTCCGCGCCCCGAAAGTGCCATTGAAGTGCGTTTTGAAGGCAACGTGCACGATTGGTGGGACAACAACCACCATCAAGTGGAGTTGACCGATTATACCCCCATTCAAGCCATTCCCTACGATATGTTCGTATCAGGCAAAGACGGCAAGGGCATCAGCGTTCTGCGTCTTTGGAGTGCACAGGCACCCGGTCTTGATATGTCTGCATTCAATGACGGCAACTACATCAAGGCTATGGAACAGAACGCAATGGCAGAAGTCATCAGCAAGGTGCTCTATCCTGCAGACAATCATCCCGAAGGCAAGAGCCTGCGTCTGCGCCAGCAGTATTTCCTTGTTTCCGCCGCCGTTCAGGATATCATACGCAGATATCTGCGCGAAAATGATTCTTTGGATCAGTTGGCAGACAAGATCGCCATTCACATCAATGACACCCATCCGACCCTTTGCATCCCCGAACTGATGCGCATTCTTTTGGACGAATGCGGCTACGGTTGGGATGAAGCATGGAATATTGTAACCAACACGGTGGCATACACCAACCACACCGTTATGAGCGAAGCACTTGAATGCTGGAGTGAAGACCTCATTCGCCGTCTGTTGCCCAGAATCTATCAGATCATCAAGGAAATTGACAACAGACTGCGCTCTTACACCTGGAACAGCACGCACGATGCCGATTTCGTGGAACGTACGGCCGTCATTTCCGGCGGTGCGGTAAGAATGGCAAACCTCTGTGTTGCCGCCTGCCACAGCGTCAACGGCGTTTCCGCTTTGCACAGCAACATCATCAAGGACAGCCTGTTCAACGATTTCTACCGTTTGGTTCCCGATAAGTTCACAAACGTAACCAACGGCATTGCACACAGACGTTGGCTGTGCCAATCCAACCCGGAATTGACACAGTTGCTGACCGATAAGATCGGCAAAGGCTTTATTCTGCACGCCGATGAACTGACAAAACTCAAGGAATTTGCAGACGACACTGCTTTCCTTGCAGATCTTGCAAAGGTCAAACAGACCAAAAAAGAACAGTTTGCGGCACACGTTTACAAAACCACGGGCATCAAACTGGATACGGATTCCCTGTTTGACGTGCAGGTCAAGCGTCTGCATGAATACAAACGTCAGCATCTGAATGCATTTGATATTCTTGCGCGCTACCTTGCCATTAAAGATGATCCCAACGGCAACTGGGTACCGCACACCTATATTTTCGGCGCAAAGGCCGCACCGGGTTATCTTGTTGCAAAGAAGATCATCAGTTTCATCTGCGCATTGTCCGACATGATCAACAACGATCCCGTTGTGAGCCGTTTCATGAAGGTCGTTTATGTGGAAGATTATTGCGTTACCGCCGCCGAACGCCTGATGCCGGCCGCAAACATCAGTGAACAGATCTCACTTGCAGGTAAAGAAGCAAGCGGTACGGGCAACATGAAACTCATGCTCAACGGTGCGATCACGCTCGGCACGATGGACGGTGCAAATATTGAGATCTTCGAAGCCGTCGGCAACGACAACATCGTCATTTTCGGTATGAACACGCAGGAGGTCAACGCACTTCGTCCCTCCTATCAGCCGATCCAGTATTACAACAACAATGAAACTCTGCGCCGTGTTCTGGATTACATGAACACCCATTCCATTGCTGGCAAAAACTTCTCCGAACTTGCAAGCACCATCATGCACCATGATCCGTATATGGTACTTGCAGACTTTGCGGATTACAACAGCAAGCGCAGTCTTGCCGAACAACTGTACACCGATACACAAAAATGGAACAGAATGTCACTGATGAACATTGCAGGTGCCGGTGTATTTGCCGCTGACAGAGCCATCAATGAATATGCCGCCAACATCTGGGGCACCACAAGCGCAAAATAAATCATTACGGTTTTACGAAAGAGATACAACATGATCCCCTTTGATTCCGGACGAAAAGAATATAAATCCGTTTTCGGAAGCATAGCCGCAGGCAACAGTCTGCGGCTTCGGGTTTTACTGCCGCGAGAACTGCACGTGAGCGCAGTTCGTCTTGTTGTTGATGATGAGACAGAGATCCGAAAGTTTAATATGTATTGGGAAAGCACGGACGGAACCACCGAATGGTGGGGCACCGATTTCAGCCATCCCTCTCCTGCTTTGCTGTTTTATCATTTTGAATTTGACACACCTTGGGGTGTCAGCAAGATCCGCCGCATCGCTTCGCGCGAGGGTAGTTTTACGCAACCCGGTGAACCTTGGCAGTTGACCGTATACGATCCTGCATTTCAGACTCCCGATTGGATCAAAGGCGGTATTCTGTATCAGATCTTCCCCGATCGGTTCTGCCGTTCGGGAACAACCCTGCAAATGCCTATAGACGGACGCACGTTGCGCACCGATTGGGACGGCGTACCCGAATGGCGCCCGAATGCAGAGAACAAGATCACCAATTCCGACTTTTTCGGCGGTGACCTGAAAGGCATTCAAAGCAAACTTCCCTATCTTGCCGAATTGGGCGTTACCTGCATTTATCTGAACCCGATCTGTCTGTCTGCAAGCAATCACCGTTACGACACAAGCGATTACAGCCGTGTGGATCCGTATTTGGGCACGAATGAAGATTTTTCCGAACTATGTGCAACAGCACACAAACTCGGCATTCGCGTGCTTTTTGACGGTGTATACAGCCATACGGGCGACGACAGTGTGTATTTTAACAAATACGGTCACTTTGATTCGGTCGGTGCCTATCAATCTGCGGATTCTCCGTATGCACAGTGGTATACCTTCCGCAACGGACGCGACAAATACGATTCTTGGTGGGGTATTGACACTCTTCCGGAAGTCAGAGAAGCCAATGCAAACTATTTGCAATTCATTACAGGCCAAGACGGCATTCTTCCGCTTTGGCTAAACCTCGGGGCAGACGGTGTGCGATTGGATGTTGCAGACGAATTACCCGACGTATTTTTGGACGCAGTCAGAAATAGCGCAAAAAACGCAAAAACAGACGCTTTTGTTTTGGGCGAGGTCTGGGAGGATGCAAGCAACAAAATCAGTTACAGCCACCGCAGACACTATCTCTTGGGCAAACAACTGGATTCCGTCATGAATTATCCGTTCCGCGATGCCGTTTTAGACTTTTGCAGGGACGGACTTGCCGAAAAATTCACGGATCGCATTCTTGTGATCTGCGAAAACTACCCGAATCCGTCTTTGCATACGCTGATGAATATGCTCGGCACACATGACACACAGAGGGTATTGACTTATCTTGCAGGTGTTGATTGCAACGGACGAAGCCGTGAATGGCAAGCCGCCGTTCAACTTACGCAAACGCAATATAACAAAGCAAAACAGTTATTCAAGATCGCATTGGTTCTGCAATATACTTTGCCCGGTGTACCCTGCATTTATTACGGTGATGAGGCGGGACTGACAGGTTGCAACGATCCGTTCAACCGCGGCTGTTACCCATGGGGGCATGAAGACCATGATCTATTGTCATTCGTCAAAGAGCTGGGCTCCTTACGCAGAAAAGAAACCGCACTCAAAACAGGCGATTTCATTTCCGTTTCCGCGATGTTGCAATGCGTGTGCTATCTGCGCATGGAAGATGCAAAGAACGGTATTATGGTAATTGCAAATAAAAATGATCATGCAATCGATTACCGCCTGCACAGCGGCATTCAATGCGTGCGTGTATTATTCAACGGCTGTGAAAACGGGCGGAATACAGTCCATGTAGAAGCCAACAGTGCGTGTATCGTGAAGATTTACAAAGAATAAAAAAGAATATAAATTAAGCATCAAAGCCGCAAGTCAGTATTTGGACTTGCGGCTTATTTATATTGCTTCATAAGAACGGAACATTCTGTTTAAAAAGGTAAAGAGCGTTGCGCTTGCCACACAACGCTCATATACCCTAATTAAAAACTGCAAACAATTGCTGTTAATTTAATTATTTTCTTTTCTTGGAAACTACGAATGCAGCACCTGCAAGAAGAACTACGCCTGCAGCAGCAGCAAGAGCAGCGCTGTCGCCTGTGGGACGTTCGCCGGGCTTGATGGGCTTATCATCTTCTACCGGACGCTGAGTGTTGATAGAAGTGGGTTCTTCAGTGGGAGCTTCTGTGGGAGCCTGTGTCGGAGCTTCAGTGGGAGCTTCGGTCGGAGCTTCGGTGGGAGCTTCAGTGGGCTTTTCTTCAACAGCAGCATTGTGCTTTACAGAAGTATCAACAGCAGCAGCAGCACCGGCAGCATATACGAACGGATCATTGTCAACACCGGCAAAGTCAATGGAACCCTTCATGGTGATAGCGGTTTCAACTTTTTCAAAGTTAGCGGGATCAATCACTCTGAAAGTGATGTCGATCACGTGGCACTTTGCAGCATCAATAGCAACAACATCCTTCGGCTTCTTTACATCTTTAGCGAAATCTTCTGCAGTCCAGAGGCAGGATTTGAAATAGCCGCCAACTTCAAGAAGACCAACGGTGGAGTCACCGACTTCATTGGTGATAGCATTGCCCTTAGTTTTCTCACATTCAGCAACAGCAGCACCATCATCGAACCAACCGTATTCAAGAACGGTTTCATCATATTCTACGTCGAACTTCCAAGAAGTTGCGCCGAGAGCATTGGTCAGATAAATGCTGACGACGAAATAACCGTCTTCATCAAGAGCCCAATCGGTTTCAATAGTTGCGTTAGCATTGGTGGATGCGGGGGTTGCTGCAAATGCGCTAACAGCGAGGGTGCACACGAGCATAACAGCAACAACAGCGGCAAGCAGTTTCTTTGCAATTTTCATTTTTGTGACCTTCCTTTTTCTAAAAGATTTTCTTTATATTGAGAACTGAATTGCGCAGTTCAAAATATACAAACATGGCATAGCAATGCTTATTCTCAAAGCATTGTAAGCATATTATATAGCATCCGTTTGTCAATGTCAAGAGTTTTTCAAAATTTTCAAAAAGAAACACATAAAAATTGACAAAAAACCGCAGATGCGATATAATCATTTTGCTTGCAGATATAGTATCACATTTTTTCGGCAAGTGCAATACCTATTTCGTGTTTTTTTCACGCAAAATGGTGTTTAAATTTATGTAATATTAACAATAACAGGTGGTGTTTATCATTTATACCAATTTTGAAAGCTTGAAAAATGATTGCGAAAACTGTCAAAAATGTGCCTTGGGTGCCACCAGAACCAATTGCGTTTTCGGCGTAGGCAATCCGAATGCCAAAATTTTGTTTGTCGGTGAAGCCCCCGGTGAAAACGAGGACAAGCAAGGTGAACCTTTCGTCGGCAGAGCCGGAAAACTTTTGGATTTGTACTTAAACGGCATCGGTTTAGACAGAAATAAAAACATTTATATTGCAAACATATTAAAGTGCCGTCCGCCCGAAAACAGAGATCCGCTTCCCGCAGAGCAGGACGCCTGCATTGATTGGCTGAGAAATCAGGTTCGTATCATGCGTCCGTCCATCATCGTCTGCCTCGGCCGCATTGCCGCTTGTAAACTGATCTCCCCCAATTATAAGGTCACGCAGGAACACGGTATTTTCTTTGACAAAAACGGCACACTGATGATGGGCACGTTCCATCCTGCCGCCTTGTTGCGTGATCCGCGCAGAAAAGCCGATGCATTGGAAGATTTTTTACACTTGCAGGAAAAAATCAAAGAACTGGGCATTTCCATTTAAGCATATCGCAATTGCAGATTGATCACATATATATAATGTATATATAATGTAATAAATTATAAAGAGAGCCTGTTGCGGACAAGCAACAGGCTCTCTGTTTTCGGTTGATTGATCGGTTCAATAAACGAAATTGCTGAAAGAAATCGAATCGTTACGGGTTGCAAAACCTGTACCGGAAGTGCGGCCGAAGTTTGTAACATCAAATCCGCCGAGTTTTCCGTCGATATTTTCAAAGGAATAGGTAACACTCATATCAAGGCTTTCAAGGCGATCGGTTTCAGCGGCAACCACTGCGGTGATCGTGCAGTTTTTATAGAACAGATCGTACGTCAGCCAATTGATCTTGGAATTGAACCAAGACTTGGATGCAAGCATACCGTCGAAATGGGAACGACCTGCAACAGGATAAATGTCGGACACGAACGTATCATCCGTGATTGCTTCTTCCGTATTCAGAACGATGGAGATATAATACTTATCGTTTCTGAGGATACAAGATGCCGATTTTACAGCATCGGTAGAAATAAGATCACTGCTTACGAAATTCGCAACAGCAGCTTCGGTATTGCTTTCGTATGCTCTGGAAGAATTAACAACACTGGCATCCGCATCCATAAGGGGATTGAGATACAGAGTGTAGGTATTCAGATCCAGGCTGCAACCGTCCGTTGCGTTCTTTGCATAAGCACCTGTAACCTTTTTGGTGTAACCTGCACGCAACTCTGCGGTGTCTTCAAGCACACCTGCATAATAGTCAAGAATTTCAGCAGGAGTAGAGGGCTTGGTAAGCAGTGCATTGAACGAAATTTTTTCAAGACCGACCGCCACGCGAAGAATGGTACGTGCATCGGCAACGGAGATCAGCAAGTCGCCGTCCATATCGCCCATATAAAGAGAAGTTGCATCTGCCTTGTCAAGACCGACCGCACAGCGAAGTGCAAGTCTTGCATCGGCAGGTGTGATATTGCTGTCGATATCGACGTCACCGGGGGTGCCGAGAACGATGTGCGTATAACCTTTTTCAGCAACAAGATTTGCCGCTTCGGTACCGGTATAAACATAAAGGACGGGAATAAATTCAGCAGGAGCCGAATACAGCGTGAAGCAACCGTCTTCAAACGATTTAACGGATGCGGGAATGCGGATGGAGGACACCTGATAACTGATGGTATCGTCACCGGACTTTGTATAACAACCGTCAAACGCACCTGCGGCAACGGAGGTTACGGTATTGGGAATGACAACGTCCACATCACTGCCCATGTATTTCATCAAACGGCCGTCAATGCAGAAGAAGTCACCTTCGTAAGCATCATAATAGGGGGTGTTTTTGTAAACATCGTTGCCGATCATGTCGATTTCGCAGAAGTCGGAATAGATGACCTTCGTCAGCGCAGAGCAATCCATGAATGCTTCATCACCGAGAGAGACAACATTTTCGGTCAAGGTAACACACTGCAAAGCGGTATTGCCTTTAAAAGCACCGTTACCGATCTTTTCAATGTTCAGCGGAACACTGACAACAGCATCCGAACCGGTGTAAGCCACCAGTGTGGTGCCCGCAATGATAAAATCGGTGGGATATTCGGAGAACCATTTTGTATCATTGAAAGCATTGACACCGACACTCAATTCCACGTCAGCAACAAAACTGACCTCGGACAACTCTGTGCAACCTGCAAATGCATTGGCACCGACCGTATTGTTTTTGCCTTCAAAAATAACGGTCTTGAGTTTCTTACAATTTGCAAATGCGGATTCTTCCAAAACGACATCACCCTTGAAAGTTACTTTTTCAAGGTTTGCAAGGTTATAAAAAGCCTGCACACCGACTTTTTCAATACCGTCGGCAATAACGACTTCTTTAATTTCCTTGTTGTACTTTACCGCATCGGCATCCGTTGCATTGTAATATGCAAATGCCTTGTCAGCAATGGCCACGTAAACAACCTTAAAACCGCCGTTAGACTGCTCGGCAGGAATATCAAGGACACCGGCTTCGCCCAAAGAATTGTCATAATCGCTGACAATGCCTTTGATATTGGAGCCCAAATAACCGTCTACCTTATAAGAAATCGTATAAGACGGCTCGGTTTCTTCTTCAGCAAAAACAGGCAGTGCACCGAAACTGAGCATCAGCATCACGGCAAGAAGAAGTGAGATGGCTTTTTTTGCGGATCTTTTCATGTTTGAAATTCCTCCTATACGGAAATAACACCCTACGTGTCATAGGTATGTATGTTAAGATTATACGACTTACAAGTCAAATTGTCAATATTTTTGTTTAAGTTTAATTTAAAAATATATTATTTTATTTTAGTAATATCTCCCAAAAGTGAATGCAAGCAGACAAAGGCAAAACAATGCTTGCATTTTGATTGGTAAAATGTTATTATATTTTTATGCTTTTTTTCTGTAAAAAAGGAGGATTCTGTCGTGCTGCGCATTCTGAAAATGATAAAACCGCACAGAAAAACCCTGCTGCTCAGCATTCTGTTTTCAACGCTGTATACAATCATGCAGGTACTTTTGCCGTTTTATACAAGACGGATCTACAGCGAAGGTATTGTGGTTTACAATATGGATATGATCGTGGAAATCGGCATCGGAATGCTTGCATTGACATTGCTGAGCATTGCACTTTCATTTTCAAATACATATTTTTCCACACGCACATCCGTGGAATACTCCCGCACTTTGCGCAATGCGCTGTTTACAAAGGTCTCCTCTTTGTGCCAAAGCGACATTGATAAAATCGGTGTATCTTCTCTTATCACACGCACCACGAACGACGTCAAACAGGTACACGATGTGATTCTGAACGTACTGAAATCCATTCTGCCCGTTCCCATCATGCTCATCGGCGGTCTTGTGATGGCATTCACACTCAGCCGTGACCTTGCAACGGCATCGATGTCTTTTTTGCCCATATTGGCAATCGTTGCAATTGCAATGCTCATTATCATCGTTCCCATGTATTCCAAAATGCAGAAAAAACTCGATCAACTCAATCAGTTGATGCGTGAAAAGATCGGCGGCATTCGCGTCATACGTGCATTCAACAAAACCCAACAGGAAGACGCACGTTTTGAGAAAACAAACTATGAACTGACGGGACTTGCCTTGCGTGCAAGCCGCATCATGAGTGCCTTGCTTCCCTTTATCACCCTTGCACTGTACGGTTTGCTGTGCGTTTTAATGTACATTGCCGTTCGCAATGCGGATGCACTCGATCCCGCCGTTCAACAGCAGGAACTGTTGAACACCATACCGAATCTGCAGATGTTTTTGAGTTTCTTCACCATGATCTTTTCCAGCATTGCATCCGTGGTGAGCATCATTGTCAGCCTCCCCAGAGCCGGCATTTCCGCAAAACGAATCAACGAAATCTACGATTGCGTGACGGATGTTCCCGAACCCGAACAGCCCAAACTCCCCCGTGAAGATATGCGCGGCGTTGTGGAATTCAAAGACGTTTCATTCCGCTACAAACCCATTCCGAAGACGGAAGAAAAAAAGAGAAAACGACAAAACAAAAATGTCGAAAAAACAGCGGCGCAACCCGTTGAATTGGATGAAAACAAGAAGAAAAAGATAACCGACCGCGATGCGATCAGTCACATCAGTTTCACCTGTCGTCCGGGAGAGATCACGGCAATTATCGGCATCACGGGCAGCGGTAAATCCACGCTCGTCAATCTGATCCCCCGCTTATATGACGCGACCGCAGGCGAAGTGCTTATCGGCGGTGTCAACGTAAAAGATATTACAGCCGAAGAAAGAAACCGCCGCATTGCTTTCATTCCGCAACAGGCATTTCTGTTCAGCGGTACGGTGGCCGATAACATCCGCTACGGCAAAGAAGATGCGTCCGACGCCGAGATCTGGAAAGCGTTGGAGATCGCGCAAGCCAAGAGTTTTGTAGCCGCCATGCCCGACGGCATCGAAAGTTTTGTTTCGCAGGCAGGCAAAAACTATTCGGGCGGACAGAAACAGCGTCTGTCCATCGCAAGAGCCATTGTCAAAGATGCGGATATTTGCATTTTCGACGACAGTTTTTCGGCCCTTGACCTTGCAACCGATGCAAGACTGCGTGCGGCTTTGCGTGAAAACATGACCGACACCAATATCATCATCGTTACACAACGTGTAGGCACGGTACTCAACGCAGACCGCATTATTGTCATGGAAAACGGAGAAGCGGTCGGCATCGGCACACATGAGGAACTGCTGACAAGCTGTAAAGTCTATCAAGAGATCGTTGCATCGCAACTGGAAGATGCAACAGACGGGGAGGTGGGCGCATGAGTTACAAATCCTCGGTAAAAAAAGAGATCGAACAGTACGACAACCGTAAATACGCCGCTTACAGTAAAAACAGCAGTGAGGAATCCAAAAAGCCTAAGAATGCAAAAGGGACGGCACTGCGTTTCTTCGGTCTGCTGAAACCGCACGCACTGCCCATGTTTTTCGTGTGCGCTTTTGCCATAGGCAGTACTCTTGTCAACATCATCACACCGGAATACATGGCGGATGTGATCAATCTTTTGGATGAAAGCATCAAAAACAAGATCACAACGGGCAACAACATCGATTTTGCACCGATCATCAAGCAATTGCTGATGCTGTCCGGCGTATACTTTTTCAGTTCCCTGCTGTCCTTCGGGCAATCCTTCGTTTCAGCGGGCATCTCGCAAAAACTGGTATGTTCCGTCCGCGCGCAGGTCAATGAAAAACTGTCCAGATTGCCTTTGCGTTACTTTGATAAAAAGACCAAAGGCGAGATCATCAGTACCATCATGAACGACATCGAAAACCTGTCGGGCAGTTTGCAGAACAGTATGCTGACCGTTGTGACGGGCCTTGTGCAAGTGGTCGGCAGTCTTGTTATGATGTTGCGCACAGGCAATTGGCTGATGACAACGCTTGCGATCTTCCTGGTTCCCGTTACCGGTTTTATTTCCTATCGCATATCCATTATTTCCAAAAAGTGGTTCCGCCGTTATTGGGATACGCTCGGCAGTATGAACGGCCACATCGAAGAAATGTATGCCGGCCATAATATCGTTCGCATTTTCGGCCATGAACAACGCTCCGTAGAAGAATTCAGACAGATAAACTCAAATTTGTGCCGCAATGCGTTTATGGCCAACATGACTTCCGGACTTTTGGCTCCCATTCTCACGTTTGTTAAAAATCTGAACTACGTCCTGCTGTGCATCGTCGGCGGTGCATATTACATTGCCAATCATCTGTTTACCACGGGTGGTGCAGTGCAATCCAAATACCCCTTTATGGCAACCTTCATCAGCACGATCATGAAAAGTTCCAACAACATGGGGTTGGGTGATATCCAGGCATTCTTGACGCAATCTTCCAATTTCTCCTCCCCCATCATCAACATTTCCAAGATCATCAACAACATCCAATCTTCCCTTGCCTGTGCAGAACGTGTTTTCAACCTGCTTGACGAAGAAGAACAGGCGGCTGACGTGACCGACAACGAGCCGACAGAACTTGCCTCGGGACACATTGAATTCCGCGATGTTTCATTCCGTTACGTAGAGGACAGACCGTTGATCGACGGCCTGAACCTGACCGCACAACCGGGTAACCTCATCGCCATTGTCGGCCCCACGGGTGCGGGCAAGACGACCATTGTTAATCTGCTGATGCGCTTTTATGATATCCAGGGCGGTCAGATCCTTCTGGACGGCACGGATATTTACACCATGTCCCGCGATGCATTGCGCCGCAATTTCGGCATGGTTCTGCAAGACACCTGGCTGTTCAAAGGTACCATCCGCGATAACATTGCCTACGGCAAACCCGATGCCACGGACGAAGAGATCCGCGCCGCCGCCGAAGCCGCCAACATCAGCGAATTCATCGATTCCCTGCCCGACGGCTACAACACCATGCTTGCCGAGGACGGCACCAATCTGTCGCAGGGGCAACGACAATTGCTGACCATTGCCAGAGCCGTTTTGGCCGATCCGCCCGTACTGATCTTGGATGAAGCCACCAGTTCCGTCGATACAAGAACCGAACTCAAGATTCAGTTGGCAATGAAGAACCTGATGAAAGGCAGAACCAGTTTCGTCATTGCCCACAGACTTTCCACCATCAAGAGTGCAGACAACATCCTTGTCATGCGCAAAGGACACATCGTGGAACAGGGCACGCACAAGGAACTGCTGGCAGCAGACGGATTCTATGCTCTGCTTTACAACAGCCAGTACACCGAAGGCATTCCGCCCGAGGACGACGAATAAAAGAATGCAAAACGACCGCAACCCCGATAAAAAGGATTGCGGTCGTTTTTCTTTGTGTGTCAAAAACCGTTATTCAATTTCCGTCGCTTCCATTGCGTCTTCCGATGCGGTCTGCACATACAGATCAAAAGCGGCAATATCAGTCACACCGCCATCATACCGTATTTCGATCCCGGTATCGTCGCCGGGAATCGGCAAACCCATTTCAACAATATAAACGGTCTCGCCGTTCTCGCCGATCTGCTCGGAAACATTCAGTTCCGCTTCGGCTTTTTCGCCGTTGACAAAAACATAGACTTTTCCGGCGATCAGGTCAAATGTTTCTGTGACCGTATTCATGATCTCACCGTCCGAAGCGGCATACGCTACCGCCCCCATGGCAAACAGAACACTGATCACAACTGCGAGCACAAGAACGGTTTTTCTGATTGTACTTCCCTGTTTTTTGTCTTTCATACAAATGATCCTTTCCATAAATTCATCGGAAGGATGAATGTCTGCAAAGGTTTCAATATACTGTTTTTTACTCATCGTTCCACGCATCCCCCAATTGTTCTTTCAGTTTGTTTCTCGCACGGCTGAGCCTTGTTTTTACTGCCGACTCTTTTATTTTCAGCATTTTTGCTATGTCTTTGACAGACAGATCTTCGTAGTAAAACAGGTGAATGACCGTACGTTCTTTTTGAGACAGTTGCATCACAGCCCTGTACAGGTCTGCTTTTACGGCACTGTCCGTGCTGTCCGATGAATCAAAAACACAGTCATCAACATTCTGATGCTTTCTGAACGGCAGTTTTATGTAGTTTTTGCTTTCATTCACACACACCGCCGTGAGCCATTTATCCAGATGTGTCGAATCGGAAAAGGGTTTCGGATATTTCCACAGTTTCAAAAACACGTTCTGCAAAATATCTTCCGCATCGTGTGTGTTTTTTACAAATGAAAGCGCAATGAGATACAACCGTTGGCTGTTTCGTTGCACGGCATCCGTAAATGATTCCTGCGTCATTGTTTCACCGCCTTGCTGAAAGGTCCTTTCACTGATATAACAATTGAACTGCAAAAAAGGTTACAAGAAAACGGCTTCGCCGTATGCCTGCGGCGACCGTTTTCGATTCGTCGCACGCCTAAGGGAAATCCCATTTCCCGTTCGGCGGGACATAAAATCTTTTTTGCTTTGCAGGAGGAATTTCCTGTAAAGCAAAAAACCGGATTCACATTGCCAAAACAATGAAAATCCGGCTTATCAAACCTTTACTTATTTACAATAGGTTTCGACGTAGCAATCAATGGACTGCTGAATGATCTCCTCGGCTTCTTTTGCACCTTTGAGTTCATTGACGGCGGTATCCTTGTCTTCCAGTTCTTTGTAAACACGGAAGAAGTGCATCATTTCGTCAAAAATGTGATGCGGCAACTGCGTGATGTCGGTATAGGTGTTATAGGTCGGATCGTTGAACGGGATGCAGACGATCTTTTCGTCGAAACGTCCCGAGTCGATCATGGAGATAACGCCGATGGGATAACAGCGCACTTCCGTCAGAGGACGGATGGGTTCACTGCATAAAATCATAACGTCCATCGGATCCAGATCATCCGCATAGGTACGGGGAATAAAGCCGTAGTTTGCCGGATAGTGCGTGGAGGTATACAGAATTCTGTCCAGACGCAAAAGACCGGTTTCTTTATCCAGTTCATACTTACACTTGCTGCCTTTGGAGATCTCAACAACTGCGATAAAATCTCTTGCGGTGATGCGTTTGGGGCTGATGTCATGCCAGATATTCATACTTTTACCCTTTCCTTTCTGTTTTATTCGCTTAAAGCGGCTTGGATGCGGGCTTTGAGTGCCTCCACACCTTCCCCGTTTTCGGACGAAAATGCAATGGTCTCAAGACCGGGCAATTCTGCAGGGATATCCTGTTCACGCTTTTGCCGTTCGGTCTTTTTCAATTTGTCGCTTTTTGTTAATGCAATCACAAACGGAACACCCGCCTGCTGTAAAAATTCGATCATGGTGCGATCGTCCGCAGTAGGTGCATGGCGCATATCCACAAGTTGCACCACCAGTTTGATGTTTCGATCGGATTGAAAATAGCCTTCCATAAGATTGCTCCAACGGCGGATCTCATCCCCCGAACGCTTCGCATAACCGTAGCCGGGCAGATCTGCAAAACGCACATCTTCACAGCGGAAAAAATTGACCGTTGTGGTTTTACCGGGTACGGAACTGACACGGGCAAGATTCTTGCGGTTGAACAATTTATTGATAAGCGAAGATTTTCCGACATTGGAACGTCCCGAAAAAACGATTTCGGGCAGATCGGACACAGGCAACTGCTTGGCAGTACCGTAGGCCGCTTCAAAATTGACGTTATTGTAATTCACCGGTCACACCTCTGTTTCTGCCGTAATTTTCGGGCGGCGGCAAACAGACACCGCTTTTTTTATCCTGTTCACGTACAGGAACATCGCAAAGAGCAAGTGACAGCACTTCATCGACCGTTTTCACGGGAATAAAAGTAATTTTCTCCTTTACCGCATCGTCTACTTCCTGCAGATCGGGCAGGTTCTGTGCGGGAATGATAACGGTGGGAATGTTCATACGGTAAGCAGCCATGGCCTTTTCACGAAGTCCGCCGATGGCCAGCACTCTGCCGCGCAAAGTGACTTCTCCCGTCATGGCGATCTTCGCACTGACAGGACGGTTCGTTAAAGCCGAAACGAGTGCCGTGGTCACGGTAATACCCGCAGACGGGCCGTCTTTCGGAACGGCTCCTTCGGGGAAATGCACATGAATATCTTTGGTTTTATAAAAATCGGGGGCAATATTCAGTTCATTGCAACGACTGCGAATAAAACTGACCGCCGCCTTGACGGATTCAACCATCACGTCGCCCAACGAACCCGTAGTTTCCAGTTTCCCCGTGCCGTCAAACACAAGCGCTTCCGCTTTGAGCAGTTCACCGCCCACACTCGTCCATGCAAGACCGTTGACAACACCGATGCTGTCTTCGTTTTCGGCCGCATCGTCACGGTATTTGCGAATGCCCAACAGTTTTTCAAGATCCTTGACATCCACAACCGTTTTTTCGGTTTCACCGTTTGCCAGCAGCAAGGTCTTTTTGCGGCAGATCTTTGCAAGTTGACGCTCCAGACGGCGCACTCCTGCTTCTCGCGTATATCCCTCAATGACGGCACGCAAAGCCGCATCCGTCACACGCAGATCGTTTTTGGTCAGCGCGTGTTCCTTCATCTGTTTTGGCAACAAATGTTTTTTTGCAATTTGGAATTTTTCTTCGTATGTATAACTTGCAATGTCGATAACTTCCATACGGTCACGCAATGCATCGGGAATGGCATTTTTATCGTTCGCGGTGGTGATAAACAATACCTGACTCAGATCGACAGGCAGTTCAATGTAGTGATCGCGGAACGAATGATTCTGTTCAGCATCGAGTGCTTCCAGCAAAGCAGAGGCCGGATCACCCTTGATATCGGAACTGAGTTTGTCAACTTCATCCAACAGAATCAGCGGATTCATGGTGCCCGCATTCACAAGCGCATCGATCAGTCTGCCGGGAATGGAACCGATGTATGTACGGCGGTGACCGCGGATCTCCGCTTCGTCACGCACACCGCCCAGTGACATTCTTGCATAATTGCGCCCCGTGGCGGTTGCAATGCTCTTTGCAATGCTGGTTTTACCGACACCGGGAGGACCGGCAAGGCAGATGATCTGCCCTTTGATCTGCGGAGATACGATACGTGCGGCCAACATTTCGGTGATGCGTTCTTTGACGTCTTTCAGGCCGTAATGGTCTTTTTCAAGCACTTTCACTGCGACGGAAATGCTCTTTTTTTCTTTGGAATATTTTCCCCACGGAATCTCCAAACACTTTTCAATATACGTGCGCAACACGTTTGCATCGGGAGAAGCAGGAGAAAGACGTTGCAGACGGCGGCATTCGGAAAACAGTTTTTTCTTTGCCTGTTCACTCATGGCACTGTCGGCGATCGCCTGACGCAGGGATGCGATGTCATCGCCCTCATTTTCACCCAGTTCTTCTTCAATAATGCGCATCTGTTCGCGCAGGTAATACTCTTTCTGATTGCGATCCATGGCTTCCTGCACGCGGGACTGGATATCCTCATCCAAAGCAAGAATTTCCGTTTCCTGCGCCAGAGCAACACAAAGGTATTCAAGTCTCTCCATGGGATCGGCAATGGAAAGAAGTTCCTGCTTGATCTCAATGGGAAACAGAATATTGCCGGCAATTTTATCAGCCAGCCCCCCGGGATCGTCGGTTTCATATACGGATTGTACAACATCCTCTGCCAGTTGCGGGCTGTGCATACAGTATTCTTCAAACAGCGAACGGCAACGCATCAGCAATGCCGCAAGATATACGGGATCCTCCGCAAACACCGCTTCATCTTCAAGCAGTTCCACACACGCATTCAGATACGGCGTTGATTGCAGAATTTCCGAAATACAACCTCTCTGCTTGCCGTCCACAACCACGCGCAAATTTGTCTTTGCACCGGGAATGCGCACGATCTGACGCACTTCACCCAAAACACCGATAAAGTGCAGACCACCGAGGTCGGGATAATCATCCGCAAAACCCTTTTGCGTAACGAAAAACACGTCCTGCCCTGCATGCATGGCGGCACGCAAGGCGGCAATGGATTCTTTTCTGCCGACATCAAAATGCAAAGTCATGTCGGGAAACAGGACAATTCCGCGCAGAGCCACCACGGGAACGGTCACATTCTTTTTAACACTCATAATAAAAACTCCGAAAAGGTTCTGATAATCTGAATCAAACGGCTCAACCGCCCGAAACGGTAATGCCGTCAAATGCGACATAAGGCAGAACACAAGTGCCGTCGCAGATCACTTGTGAAGAAATGCCGACAACATTGTGCATCATCTGCGCAAGGTTGCCGCTGATCATGGTTTCACTGACGGGATAGGCGATCTTGCCGTTTTCAATATAAAAACTGTTCTTGGCAACACCCGAAAAATCACCGTTCGTGGCAGGTTCACCACCCGAAAAACGGCAAACAAGAATGCCCTTTTCAATTCGGGAGATGATTTCTTCATATGAAACTTGCCCGGGTTGCACACCGATGCAACTGCTTGTGGACGGTGCACGTTTCAATCCTGTTTTACGTGCGGCATATTCGGAAAGACAGAAATCCTGCAAAATGCCGTCCTTTATAATATCATAATCAACCGAAATATAACCGTCATCCGTCACCCGTTCACCGCAGACCACACGTTCATCGTGTGCGATGACGCGAAGCGTGAACGAAGGATGGGCAACGGCACTTCCGATCGCATTTTTCCACGGAGACGTGCCTTCCACGATCACACCGTCCGAACAGAAATTATCAAGCACGGTGGAGAGCATGGAATCAAGGCAGGCCGGCGCAAACACCGCAACGCCTTCAAACTTGTCTTCCAACGGACGCGTTTCCAATTCGGCTTCGCAACGGGCAAACATTTCTCTGCAATTGCCCAGATCCATAATGCGGCTGTCGGGATCGGTGTAATCAATGCCGAAACTGTTGAATGAGGTGGTCTGCTCTCCCTCGTGTGCGGAATACATGGCACCGACGGAATAATTGGCATTGTGCTGCGTATACAATACGCCGTTCGTATTGGCCAAAACACTGTTGCCTTCTACATATTCGGCAATGATCTGTTCGACCATGATTTTCGGAAACTCACTGTTTATATCCGCTAAAAATTCACGCACGCGGTCAAAAAAGCAATCGCGGTCATGCTTTTGCGTACCGTCCGTAAAATCCGCATTTTCCGTAAAAGAAGCGATGGAATAACACTCATCAACCACCGAAACACGCGCCGATTGCACACATTCCGCGGCGGCGGCATCGATATCCGCTTTTTCAAGACTGTTGATAAAAGCCTGTCCCATTTTGCCGTCCACAAACACTTTCATGCTCACACCGCTGTTAAAAACCGAACGCAACAGAGAGAAGGCACCTGCATCTATATTGAATTCTTCTTTTATACCGCTTGAAACGGAACACTGTGCCTGTTGTGCACCCGCAGAAAGCAAGGCCTGCAGAACATACTGTGCGGTTTCTTTTAATCCGTTCATTGCCGTTCTCCTTTCATCGGCCGCCGATATTGACACGGCACTTGATCGCGGGACCGCCCATGGATACGGGCATGGGTTGCTTTTTGCCGCAAAATCCCGCAAAATCCCATTCAATTGTATCCGAAAGCATATCGACCGTTTTCAGCATATTGAACGCAACACCCGAAATGGTAGTATCACGCAATGCTCTGCCGAGTTTTCCGTTTTTGATCTCGTAGCCCATGCAGACACCGAACATAAACTCACCCGTTGTATCTGCCTGCCCATTGGCAGTGCGAGTCAGATAATAGCCGTTTTCAATGGATGCGATCATATCTTCCAATTTGTCCGTACCGGGCAACACCGCCGTATTTCTCATGCGAACAAGCGGCTCATCGGCAAAGCCGTAGGCTCTTGCGTTGCCACAGGGCTTTACACCGAAATGCTGTGCGCTTTCAAGGTTGTTCATATAACCGACCAGAATACCGTCTTTTATAAGAATTGCATCTTCACACGCAGTACCTTCGTCATCCACATATACGGGCAGAGGGGTTTCTTCCCCCAATGCGGTATGTGCAAAATCGACCATATTGACAATGGGAGATGCCACTTCTTTTCCGAGATTGGAAGCGGCAACGGAACCTGCAAGCACCAGATCCGCCTCCACGGTATGACCGACCGCTTCATGCGCAACCATGCCCGCAACGGCGGAGCCGATAATGCAATCGCACATTCCCGCATTCGGAAACACACCTTCGCGTTTTTGCATGAGTTCTTCGTACAACGAATCAATACGGTCAGCATATTGCATCGGATCGTCGTAAAAATCCGAAAAACTGCCTGCACCGCCACCGACAATATCGAACAGTTCCACCGTTTCACCGTCTGCCGTTTCCGCTGTCATGGAAATGATAAAATATGTGCGCGGAAAGAGTTGGTGCGCAAAACTGCCGTTGTCGGTATGCAGTAGTTTTTCGATGCATCCGCTTCGCACGCCGACCGAACGGCTTGCAAGATCCGGATACTTTGTCTGTATATAATGATCGATCGCCGTTGCATAATCGATCAGCGTTTTCTGTTCCACGTCACGGAACACAAGATCCGTTTCATAATGCACGGGAGCCGCCGCAAGAAGCGGTGCTTTGCCCGCACAGAGTTTGCGATCCATAAACAGCGCATTTTCTTTGGCCGTTTCCAGCACCGCACGCACGCTTGCTTCATCGTATTCGCCTTTGGAAGCAAAGCCCCAAAGACCGTTTTTGTATACCCTTGCGCACACGCCGCCGGTACGGGTGCGTGTGTTATTGACAAGATTGCCGCCTACCAACGTGACGGCACGGTTAAAAGCCTGTTGTGCGCGGATCTCTGTATGGTCTGCGGCACCGTCGGCATATTGTCTGATCCAATCGTTGAGCAAAAAAATCACCCCATTTTGCATTGCATTGTATTATAGCATAAACAACCATATAATTTCAATAGATATTTTTTAATAAAAGTCTTTACTTTTTATAATTTCTTTGGTAAAATATTTATCCAAATATTGCAAATCCATAAGGAGAATCGGTTATGCTTTATACATCCACAAGAGACAACGCTCTGTCGGTTGAGAGTGCATCCGCAATCGAAAAAGGCATTTCCGTTGAGGGCGGTCTGTTCGTGCCCACGGAAATTCCCGCAGTAGACGCATCCTTTTTCGCTGACCTCGTCGGCAAATCATATATTGAAAGAGCCGAAGCCGTTCTGTCTCTGTATCTGACAGACTTCACACCCGAAGAACTGCACGCTTGCGTGGCAGGTGCCTACACCAACAGTTTTTCTTCCCCCGCAGTGGCTCCCGTCGTCAAACTGCACGACAATGTGCATATTCTTGAACTGTGGCACGGCCCGACCTGTGCATTCAAGGATATGGCTCTGCAACTGCTCCCCTATCTGCTGACAACGGCTGCAAAAAAAGGCGGCAGTGACAAAGAAAGCGTCATTCTCGTTGCGACCTCCGGCGACACGGGCAAGGCCGCACTGGAAGGGTTCAAAGACGTGAACGGCACGCGCATTCTCGTTTTCTTCCCCAATGACGGCGTCAGCCCCATGCAGAAATTGCAAATGACCACACAAGCCGGCAACAACGTCGGCGTCAGTGCCATTTACGGCAACTTTGACGATGCGCAGACGGGTGTCAAAAAGATCTTCACCGATCCCGCCATTCGTGAAACACTTGCAGAAAAAGGCTTTGCATTCTCATCCGCAAACTCCATCAACTGGGGACGTCTTGCACCGCAGATCGTTTACTACATTTCCGCATACTGTGATCTGCTGAAAAAAGGCGAGATCGCAAACGGTGAAGCCATCAACATCGTGGTTCCCACGGGCAATTTCGGCAATATTCTTGCCGCTTACTATGCAAAGAAAATGGGACTTCCCGTCAAAAAACTCATCTGCGCATCCAATGCAAACAACGTCCTGACCGACTTCCTGACCACAGGTTGCTATGACCGTAACCGTCCGTTCCACACAACGGTCTCCCCGTCCATGGATATTCTCATTTCCTCAAACCTTGAACGTCTGCTGTATGATCTGTGCGGCAAAGACGATGCACAGTTGCGTGCATGGATGACCTCATTGAATGAAAACGGCAAATATACCGTTACGGATGAGATATTGCAGGAAATCAAAGCTCTGTTTGCCGCAGGATGCTGTGACGACACACAAACCAAACAGACCATCGGTGAAGTCTACGACACTTACAACTATCTCTGTGACACGCATACGGCCGTTGCTGTCCGTGTTTACGAGGATTATCGCAAACAGACAGGCGATACCGCACCTGCAGTCATTGCCTCCACGGCAAGTCCGTTCAAATTCTCCGCAGCCGTACTGGAAGCGGTCAATAACGGTGCCGAACTGCCCGCCGACGAATTCGGCATGGTCGATGCATTGCAGGCAAAAACAGGCGTTGCCGCACCTGTACAGTTGACCGCACTCAAAGGTGCAACACCGCGCTTTACGGGCATCTGTAAAAAGGAAGATATGCGCGAAGTCGTATTCAATATGCTCGGTATCTGATAAAGAAGCACCGCAAAGCACACGGTCTTTGCGGTACTTTAATCACAATTTATGACTTGCAGGTCTTATCCTTGCAACTCATTTTGAATGTTTCGCAGGCAGTTTCACCGCAACTGCAGGCATTCTGCGTGCCGACGGTGATATTACCTGCCATACAGCGGCTGTCAGGGCTGTGATATTCGCAATTCTTAACGGTACAATGAATGTGTTTGATTTCTTTCTTTTCCAAAAGAAACGCTCCTTTCTGTTTGTTGTACTTTTAGTTTGACCGCTTTTTACTGACGCAAAAGCGGAAAATTATGGTGAAAAAATTACAATGGCACTTTTTACGATCGGAGACACACATCTTTCATTCGGCTCAGATAAGCCGATGGATATTTTCAAGGGGTGGGCGGATTATACCGACCGCCTTGAAAAGACGTGGCGTTCGATCATCACCGACGATGATACGGTCGTGATCCCCGGTGACATTTCATGGGCGATGTCCCTGCAATCGGCCTTGCCAGACCTGCAATTCCTGCACGGTCTGCCCGGAACGAAGATCATCGGCAAAGGAAACCACGATTACTGGTGGGAAACCATGCGCAAGATGAATCTCTTTCTGGAAAAAAATGAACTGTCCTCCATCCGTTTTTTGTTTAATAATGCCTATCGCATCGGAGATGTATCGGTCTGCGGCACACGCGGCTGGTTTTACGATGCGGAAACGGAAAACGTGGAAAAGATCCTCAACCGCGAGGCCGGAAGACTGCGTATGTCTTTGAACGCGGCAAGAGAACTCGGCGGCGAACCGATCGTATTTCTGCATTATCCGCCGCTGTATGAGGACAAGATCTGCAAAGAGATCTACGATGTACTTCTGGAATACAACGTCCGCCGCTGTTATTTCGGGCATTTACACGGTCTTTCGGGCAACAAATACAGTTTGTTTGAACGTGACGGTATCCGTTTTTCGCTCGTTGCCGCAGATTTTTTATCATTCTGCCCAAAAATTGTAACATTGTAAGTCGTTTTATATCTATATTTTTTTAATAAAAGAGTAGATTTATTTATTTTTATTTGATATAATAGGTAAGATAATTTGCGTGGAAAAAATCCACACAGGAGGAAAATAATTATGAGTCTTAAATCCGCAGAAAAAACCGGAACCAACGAATTTACCCTTGCTATCTCCATTGACGCAGAAGCATTCAACACAGCCGTCAACAAAGTGTATAACCGTGAAAAAGGCAAGATCAATGTTCCCGGTTTCAGAAAAGGCAAAGCTCCCAGAGCATTCATTGAAAAAATGTACGGCGAAGGCGTGTTCTATGATGACGCTCTTGAACTTGCAATCCCCGACGCTTACACTGCCGCTGTTGCCCAAGCCTGCATCACTCCCGTTGATCAGCCCCGTGATTTTGAAGTACAGTCCATCGGCAAAGAAGGTGTTGAACTGACTTGCAAAGTCACCGTCAAGCCCGAAATCACCGTTGAAGGCTACAAGGGCATTTCTGCCCCCAAGGCCGCTGTTGAAGTGACCGCTGAAGAAGTTGAAAACGAATTCAACAGCAAACTCGAAGCCAACGCAAGAATCACTCCCGTTGAAGACAGAGCTTCTCAGATGGGCGACATCACCGTGATCGATTTTGAAGGTTTTGTTGACGGCGAAGCTTTTGAAGGCGGCAAAGGCGAAGAATATGAACTCACTCTCGGCTCCGGCAGTTTCATCCCCGGTTTTGAAGAACAGGTTGCAGGTCACAACATCGGTGAAGAATTCGACGTCAACGTTACTTTCCCCACCGAATACACCCCCGAACTTGCTGGCAAAGAAGCCGTTTTCAAGTGCAAACTGCACGCTATCAAGACCAAGGTCCTCCCCGAAGCAGACGATGAGTTTGCAAAAGACGTCAGCGAATTTGACACCGTTGCAGAACTCAAAGCTGATATCGAAAAAACACTCAAAGAAAGAAAAGAACAGACGGCACAGAGAGATTTTGAAAATGCTGTTTTCGAAAAACTGGCTGAACTTGTTGTCGGTGAAATTCCCGAAGTTATGTACGAAAACCGCACAAACGATATGATCAATGAGTTTGCATACCGTCTGCAGAGCCAGGGCCTTTCCATGGAAATGTATATGCAGTACCTCGGCATGGATATGGATGCTCTTAAAGAGAACTATCGCAGTGCCGCTGAAAGAGAAGTCAAGATCAGCCTTGCTCTTGAAAAGATCGCAGAAATCGAAGGCATCACCGTTTCCGACGAAGAAGTGGAAGAAGAATATGCAAAGATGGCTGAAATGTACGGCGTGGATGCAGAAACCGTCCGCAAAGCCATTGCCGCTGACAGCGTTGCAAGTGAACTGAAGATCCGCAAAGCAAACGCGGTTGTCATTGACAATGCTGTTGTTGAAAAGGCAAAGAAAAAGGCTGCATCCAAGAAAAAAGCAGCCGCAGAAGGTGAAGAAGCCGCCGACAAGCCTGCAAAGAAAACAACCAGAAAGAAAAAAGAAGAAGCAGCAGAAACAGCAGAAACTCCCGAAGACGCTGAATAAAAATTCCTGTTTTTGCCAATAACAGATGCGGGAAGTGAACATTTCCCGCATCCTTTTCTCCCCAACGCACAGACCACAAGGAGGCAAATTTCATGTCTTTACCCATTTACGATGCACTTGTTCCGACCGTCATTGAACAAACCAACCGCGGAGAACGTGCTTACGACATTTTTTCCCGTTTGCTGAATGATCGCATCATCGTTCTTTCCGATGAAGTCAACGATGCAACCGCAAGCCTTGTTGTTGCACAGATGCTCTTCCTGGAAGGTCAGGATGCAGAAAAGGACATTTCGTTCTACATCAACAGCCCCGGCGGTTCCGTGACCGCAGGTATGGCAATTTACGACACCATGCAATACATTAAATGCGACGTTTCAACCATCTGCATGGGGCTTGCCGCCAGCATGGGTGCTTTCCTGCTTTCTTCCGGCACCAAAGGTAAGCGTTATTGCCTGCCCAATGCGGAAGTGATGATCCACCAGCCTCTGGGCGGTGTGCAGGGACAGGCAACCGAGATCGAAATTGCTGCCCAGCACATTCTGCGCACGAAGCAAAAACTCAACCGCATTCTTGCCGAAAATACAGGCAAGCCGCTTGATGTGATCACCGCAGATACCGAACGCGACAATTGGCTGACCGCAGAAGAAGCCTGCGCCTACGGTTTGATCGACAAAGTCCTTTACAAGCGATAATATTCAAAATCCAAAAGCAGGGAGTCGGTACATTTACTCGATCTCCCTGTCATTTTGACGGAGGAAAACACTTTGGCTAAATTCGATGACAAAGAAAAACCCATCCGCTGTTCATTTTGCGGCAGAACCCAAGATCAGGTTTCCATGCTCATTCAAGGCCCCGGTGCCTATATTTGCGATGAATGCGTGGAAAACTGCCGTTCCATCATTGAAGACGGTGACCTGAATCCCGGCGTGAAACCGAAGCGATCCGCATCCGCCGGACCGCGTTTGTTGCCGAAACCGCAGGAACTCAAAGCAAAGCTGGACGAATATGTGATCGGCCAGGACACGGCAAAAATTGCACTGTCCGTTGCCGTTTACAACCATTACAAGCGCATTTTCCGCAAAACAAAAACGGATGATGTGGATATTCAGAAGAGCAATGTTCTTCTGCTCGGTCCGACGGGTGTCGGCAAAACATTTCTTGCGCAGACGCTTGCCAAAACTTTGGACGTTCCTTTCGCCATTGCGGATGCCACCACACTCACGGAAGCCGGCTATGTCGGTGAGGACGTGGAAAACATTCTGCTTCGACTGATCCAGGCGGCCGATTTTGACGTAGAACGTGCCGAGCGCGGCATCATTTATGTGGATGAGATCGACAAAATCGCCCGCAAGTCCGAAAATACGTCCATCACCCGTGATGTCAGCGGTGAAGGCGTACAGCAGGCATTGCTGAAGATTCTGGAAGGAACGGTTGCAAATGTTCCCCCGCAGGGCGGCAGAAAACATCCGCAACAGGAGTTCATCCAGATCGATACGACCAACATCCTCTTTATCTGCGGCGGTGCATTTGACGGCATTGAAAAGATCATTGAGAAAAGACTTGGGAATAAGGTACTCGGTTTTGGTGCCGAGATCAAAACAAAGGCGGAATTTGACCAGGATTTCATCATGTCCAAAGCCATTCCGCAGGATCTCATCCGGTACGGCCTGATCCCCGAATTGGTCGGCCGTATGCCTGTGCTTACAAGTCTTGAGAATCTCAATCAAGAGGCACTCGTGCGCATTATCCGCGAACCGAAAAATGCATTGCTCAAACAATATGCGGCTCTGTTTGCCATCGACGGTGTGGATCTGCAGTTTGAAGAAGAAGCACTCGTCGCCATTGCACAATCCGCACTGGAAAAGAAAACAGGCGCAAGAGGACTTCGTGCGATCATGGAACAGGTCTTGTTGCCCGTTATGTATGAAACACCGTCCGACAAATCCATCGTGCGCGTGACAATTACAAAGAATTGTGTGATCGAACCCGGTACACGTCCTCTCATTGAATACGATTCGGCACGACTGGATTCCCCCATCGGCGGCACATTGCCCGTTGAAACCGCCTAAAGAATCCCCTACACCTTATATTTATTTCCGCAGTTTGTAATGCAAACCAAAAAAATGAACACCTCAGAATCGCAATTGCGTTTTCTGAGGTGTTATTTATATGATTTATTTCTTCTTTTTACCGAAGAACCCACCCTTGGATTCACCTGCTGACGGTGTTTCACCGCAGGCTTCGGCATACGCACGCAAAAGTTCTTTTTGACGCTCGTTCAGTTTTTTGGGCACTTCCACCATGACACGAACCAACTGGTCGCCTCTGCCGCGGCCGTTCAGATTGGGAATACCGCGATCTTTCAGTTTGAACACGTCTCCGGGTTGCGTACCGGCGGGAATGGAATATTTCACATTTCCGTCCAAAGTAGGCACAGTCAATTCAGCACCCAGTGCAGCCTGTGCAAAAGAAACGGTCACATCCAACCAAACATTGTAACCTTCACGTTCAAACACAGGATGCGGCCGCACATCAATACCGACACGCAGATCACCTGCAGGGCCGCCGTTGACACCCTTATTGCCTTCGCCGCGTATGTTCAGTGCCTGTCTGTCGGAAATACCTGCAGGTACTTCCACTTCCACTTTTGTCCTTCTGCGATAACGTCCCGCACCGCGGCATCTGGAACAGGGAGTGGAAATAAATACACCCTTACCGCCGCATTTGGGACAATTCTTCACGGTGGTCATATTGCCGAGCATGGTGCGCTGTGTTACATTGATCTGCCCGCGACCGTTACACTCACTGCAAGTCTGTGCCGTGGTGCCGGGTGCGGCACCCGAACCGCTGCAACTGTCGCACACTTCAATGCGTTCTACATCCACCGTTTTACGGCAACCCTTTGCCGCTTCTTCAAAAGAAACGGACAACGTTGCCTGCACGTCACTGCCGCGTTGCGGTGCATTGGGGTTTGCCCGCTGTCCGCCGCCGAATCCGCCGCCGAAGAAACTCGAAAAAATATCTCCGAGGTCAAAATCCATACCACCGAATCCGCCACCGCCGAAACCGCCGCCGAATCCGCCGCCTGCGCCGTAGTTCGGATCCACACCTGCATGGCCGAAACGGTCGTAGCGGGATTTTTTATCGGGATCGGATAACACCTCATAAGCCTCGTTACATTCTTTGAACTTCGCCTCAGCCTGTGCATCTCCGGGATGCAGATCCGGATGATACTGCTTTGCCATTTTGCGGTATGCTTTTTTTATTTCGTCCTCCGTCGCATTTTTCTGCAAACCGAGGACTTCATAATAATCTCGTTTATCAGCCATATTTCACCCTGAAAGGGGCATCCGTGATGCCCCTCGTTTCATATTATTTAGTTATTGCCGTCCACGTCTTCAAACGGAGCATCATAGTAACCGTCGGAACCGTTTGCACCGCCGAAGCCGCCGTTGGGATCAAAACCGCCGCCGTTGGGATCGAAGCCTGCGCCGTTGGGATCAAAACCCTGTGCACCGCCGTTCGGATTTGCGGCATTGTAGATCTTTTCCGCGATCTTCTGGAAAGCGGCCGTCAATTCTTCCTGACGGGATTTGATGAGATTGATATCTTCGCCCTTGAGCGCTTCCTTGAGGGCATCGATGCAGGAGTTGACCTGTGCTTTGTCGTCGTCGCTGAGTTTGTCGCCGTTGTCGGCAAGCAATTTTTCACATTCGTAGACCATCTGGTCTGCGCCGTTGCGGATATCAAGTTCTTCCTTGCGGCGTTTGTCTTCTTCTGCAAACTGCTCGGCTTCACGAACGGCTCTGTCAATATCTTCCTTGCTCATATTGGTGGAAGCAGTGATGGAGATCTGCTGTTCTTTCCCCGTGCCGAGGTCTTTAGCGGAAACGTGAACGATACCGTTGGTGTCAATGTCGAAAGTAACTTCGATCTGCGGTACACCTCTGCGAGCAGGCATGATGCCGTCAAGCATGAAACGACCGAGTGTCTTGTTGTCTCTTGCAAATTCTCTTTCACCCTGCAGAACGTGTACTTCAACGGAAGATTGGTTGTCGGCGGCTGTGGAGAAGATCTGGCTCTTTTTGGTGGGAATGCTGGTATTGCGTTCAATGATCTTGGTGCAAACACCGCCGAGAGTTTCAATACCGAGCGACAGCGGAGTAACGTCGATGAGCAACAGGCCCTTGACGTCGCCGCCGAGAACACCGCCCTGCAATGCAGCACCGAGTGCTACGCATTCATCGGGATTGATGCCCTTGAAGGGTTCTTTGCCGGTGAAAGCCTTGATGGCTTCCTGCACGGCGGGAATTCTGGAAGAACCGCCGACCATAAGCACTTTGTCGATTTCGCTGATCTTCAATCCGGAGTCGGCAATGGCCTGTCTGACAGGTCCCATGGTAGCTTCCACAAGGTCTGCGGTCAGTTCGTTGAACTTGGCTCTGGTGAGAGTCATTTCAAGGTGCTTTGCTTCACCGTCAACCGTTGCGATGAAGGGCAGGGAGATGATGGACGTGGTAACACTGGAAAGCTCGATCTTTGCTTTTTCAGCGGCTTCTTTCAGACGCTGCATGGTGGTCTTGTCGCCGCGCAGGTCAATACCGGTCTCACGGTGGAAATTGCTGACCAACCAAGAGATGATTCTCTGGTCAAAGTCGTCGCCGCCCAGACGGTTGTTACCTGCGGTTGCAAGAACTTCCTGCACGCCGTCGCCCATTTCGATGATGGAAACGTCGAAGGTACCGCCGCCCAGGTCGTAGACCATGACCTTCTGGTCCTGCTCTTTGTCTACGCCGT
>JAFQKN010000109.1 GCA_017396895.1 Clostridia bacterium | reverse complement strand
GTGATTGCCGAAACAGATATACAAACGGCAATCGCATGAACTGTCCCCTGATTTGCGGACTGAAAACAAATGAAAAAACTTCTCTTTTTCAATTCAATCATTTTGCGTTTTGTATCTTTTGGCTTTGTGTACATCATCAATCAGGGGACAGTTCATGTGATTGACCTTTTTTATTCTTGTATGGTCAATCACAGAAGCCGTCCCCATGATTGACTCCACACACTCACCGCTAAATCATAATTTATCTTTTTTCCGACCCCCAACTTTCCGTGAAGAACCGTTTTTTTTGATTCTTTTTATTATTAACAATTATAAACCAATCAAACGGTTGACTTTCATCTGCACGGGTAGTATAATAACATATATATGTTTAACAGGAGAATAGAGAAATGAAAAGAGTAATTTCTGTTTTGCTCACGGTTGCCCTTTTGCTCGGCAGCGTGATCTGTGTAAATGCGTCTTCGGTGACCTCACTCATCGGAAAGTACGTCACCCGTGAAAATGCCGAAAAAGTGGTTACCTACGTTGCCCGTAAAATGATAAACGCAGGCGAACACGCAGTGGTACATCTGCACAACGACGTGATGTATATTTTTGACCGCAACGGTGACGATTGCATTTCACTGGAAGAACTTCTTGCATTCTATGAAGAGTATGTGATGATCGACATCAGCGCATTGGACGGTTCTGCAGAAGAAATTGCAAAGAATGCAAGATACAAAATGACCGTTATGGACAACGGCGAGACCACCACGTATGTTTTTGTGGATCTCGATGAATATCCCGAACTTTTCGTTCCCGGTATTTTCGCACAGACGGTTCTTTTGATCGATGAAGAACAGGAACGTCTCGGTTTGAATACAAACGGTGATTATCATGCACTTCGTTATTCTCATATCGCCGGAGAACTGGTTCTGCATGAGATCATTTACGTAATTACAAATCTTCTCGGCGGGCAGTACGAATGGAATCCGCTGAACAGTTATTACAACTCCGCCATTGAAGCCTGCGTCAACGTCGATGAAGCACGTGTTCCCTCCTGGATCATTGACATCGTCGGCATATTCAGCACGCTGACTTCCCTTGCAGGTCAGATGTTCGTAAAACAGTAAAGAAATGAAAAAGGATTATCCGAATAACTATCGCGACATGGGCGGTCTTGTCTGCCCGACAAACAAAACAATCAAACAGGGGAAACTGATCCGATCGGCTTCCCTTTTTGATTTGTCCGAAAAGGGCAAAAAGATGCTTGACGACCTGCACATTGACACGGTGATCGACTTCAGATGTGCCGGTGAAACGGCCGACAAGCCCGATTATATTCCGAAAGGCAGTACCTACGTGCATCTGCCGGTGTTTCCCGATGAATCGTACGATCTTGTGACCGTATCGGGCGATCACACAAAACGTGTTCTTGCGTTAAAAGGCGACGGAATTGAGGAAATGCGCCGCCAGAAATACACGGTCTACACGCTGATGCCGTTTGCAAAACAAACGTGGGAACATCTGTTTTCCTGCATGGACAAGGGCGAGACCGTTCTGTTTCACTGCTCGGAAGGCAAAGACCGCACCGGCATGGCTGCGGCCGTGATCGAATACTGTTTGGGACGCACACCCGAACAGATCAAAGAGCAGTATCTGCTGAGCAATGAATATGTCAAGGCACACAACCGCAAAACGCAGATTTTACTGCGGCTGATGGGCAAAGAAAAACGGCTTCGCGAGGTCATAGCCTTCTGCGAAACCGTAGATATGCATCAGTTTCATGCGGCATACACCGCAGCATTGAAAAATCACAGAGATATAGACGATTTTCTTCTTCAGGAGTATAACATCACACCCGAAAGAAAAGAGCGTTGGCGGTCATTTTATTTACAATAATCAAATCATCCAGATCGGAACAATAAGGTTCTCACTGTCGAATGCTGAAAGACTGTCACTCATACACAGTACAGCCGATGTTCCGAGCGTCAACGGAGATTTATTGATCAACCCAAAGGTCTTTGTGATCCTTTTGTCCGGGTTGGTCGTTTTTTTGATCTCCAGCGGATATAATTTTCCGTTTTCTTCAATAATTACATCAATCTCACGCGCATCCCGATCACGGTAATAATTCAAATACGGTTCCTGCCCTGCATTCTGAAAACTTTTCATAATTTCTGATACTGTAAAATTTTCCAACAAAGCACCGCTCATTGCACCGTGTTCTGCAACATCGGGAGAAGACCATCTGGTAAGATAACATACAAGCCCTGTATCGTAAAAATACAGTTTCGGCGTTTTGATCGTGCGTTTCAATACATTATTGGAATAAGGATGTAACAAAAAAATGATCCCCAGTGTTTCAAGGATTTCAATCCATGATTTTGCCGTTTGTTGGTCGATATCCGCATCATCTGCAATCGCCTTATAATTGAGTATCTGAGATGCACGTGCGGCGACCGCCGTTATGAATCTTGTAAATTTCAGAGCATCAACCGATCCGGAAAGATCATAGACATCACGTGCAATGTAAGTTGACAAATATGAGGAATAAAACATACTTCTGTCGGAATACGAACCGCTTATCAAGCCGGGCATACAGCCGTTCCAGATGCGCTCGTACATTTCATCAACAGCAAGCGGCGGTATTTTACGATCCGGCATAAGCACATCCGGATCAACTGCAAATCGGCGCGAGGGCAACCCACTGATCTCCCGTTGTGACAGCGGAGACATATGCAACAAAGCAACTCGACCGGCAAGTGATTCCTGAACGCCTTTCATCAGTCGGAATATCTGCGATCCCGTCAGCCAAAAATCACCTGCGTTATGATATTGATCGACATGGATCTTTATATATGTGAACAGTTCAGGCGCATATTGCACTTCATCAATAATCACAGGGGGCCGATGTAATTGCAGAAACATTTTAGGATCGTTTTTAGCCAACTCTCTGACGGTTATATCATCCAATGAAATATATTCACGGCCGATATTTTCTTCTTCCGCCAGTTTTTTAAGCATAGTTGTTTTTCCGGATTGACGCGGCCCCGTAAGCAAAATCGCCGGCCATGTTTTTGACAATTCAACGATACGTTGTTCCATGTGGCGCTGAATATAATCCATAGTACACCTCAATAAAATATCTTTTCTGTTTGAATTATACTTTATTATATGCAAAAAGTCAACAAAAACCTCGGCTAAAATTGGATGCAATCCTATTTTAGCCGAGGTTTTTCATTTTATCCAAGCAACACAATCAAGATTGCTGTGCGCCTTCATTTGCGGCGGCAGCAACATCAGCCGCTTTCTGCATACGGATCTCCTGCAATTCGCGATACATCCGTTCTCTTGTTCTTGTGTCAATGTTGTAGAAGAACATCGGTATCGTGCAAAGAATATCGGGAATCAGACGCGGGCCGTAAGCCATGATGAACAGACGGAATTTTGTTTTTTCGCTCTGCACGGCAAGTGCACCGGACTCAAACCCCGTCCATTTTTCAAGGATCCAAGCGTTGATGAGGTTGAGTAAGTATCCCTGCACCTTGCCCCAATAGTTGGTGAGCAAGCCTGTTGTGGCTTCCACGCGGAAGCCGTTCTTCCATTCGCAGTAGTCCTGCACTTCGTAGCTGATCTCCGTGCCGACGATCTTTTTGGTGGCATAGAATACCATTTCCAGACAGTTGCCGAGCATGAACATAACGCCCATGACACCGACCTTGGCATACAGTTTATACTTCATGCCGCCTGAAAGACCGACCAAGAAGAAAGCACCTTCCGAAATAATAATGGATCCTCTTTGCAACAGCCACAGTGTTTTTGTGGAAAAACGTTTTCTGAATTTGGGTGCCAAAATATAACTGTAATATGAGATCGGGCCGCCGGGAATACCCCACACCGTACCGAAGGAGTTCAGTCCCAGCACGTTGCGGAAATACAGAGATTCAGCCGTACCGATCTGAATATTGTCGATCGCGCCCGAAAGCGTATAAATAAGCAAAGGTTTGTTCTTAAATACAGAAAGAATACTGGACGATGCCTTGGGCGGTTGAATGGATTGCGGCACACGTTCCTTGCTGACGAACGCCCAGATAAAGCTCGGAATGGTGGTGATCGCCCACACGGCGGTGTTCATAATGACGTACACTTTTACAAGATCCATTTTGATCACACCGTGATCCACAAGGTCGAAAATGACCGTTGCGATCTGACTTGGTATCTTGCCGTAAATATCCGCCAAAAATTCCGATGCCGTGTTCAGACTCGTTCGTTCCTGCGGATTGGGTGTAAACACAAGATCAATAAATCCTGCGCCGCTGAACAGTGCACCGATGGTTTCGCCCAAATAGGCACTGGCCATGTACATAATCAGTTTTTCATGCGAATTCATGCCGAACATGAGGGCGATCAGCGGCATAAAGCAGTTGAACATACCCAACAGGGTGCTGGGAATGATCGTGCCGAACTGGAACGGTTTGAACTTGCCCCACCGCGTACGCATACGGTCAACAATGACCGCCGACAGCGGATCGTTGAGCATATCAAACAGTGTCAAACCCGCCCGCGCTTTTGCAAGTGCCAAGGGTTTAAGCCCGAAGATCTGATACAGATAAATATCGGAACCCATGGAAAAGTTCCCCAGACTCATCCCCGATACGCTTCGCTTGACGGTGTACACGATGCGCTCTGCATTCGAGCAGTAAATGCGGTCCAGTTTCGCACCAAATGCAAGTTCTTCTTTTTCTTCGGCTACGGCAACATTGGTTTTGTTTTCTTCGCTCACAGAATATCCTCCCCGAGTCCATAGTAAGCATTCGTGCTCCTTTTATAAATATAACCTATTTTTCAATTTAAGTCAAGAAAATTATATTCATAATGCACAAAACACTGTACAAAAACAATGTTCGTTATTTACAACTTTATCATACACTGCGTTTCAAAAGTTTTTTCACCGTCGTGATACACATATTTCAATTCGCCTTCATATTTTCTAATTACCTTTTGAATGCTTTTTATGCCCCAGCCGTGGTGTTTTCCGTTTTTCTTCGATTGCGGGATTCCTTTTTTGTCAAACACGGGGACGTCCTTGCAGGAATTGACGATTTGCACAAACAAAAAATGGTCATTGTCGCAAAGGGCTGTCAGACGCACAAAGGGTGAAGTGCATAATTTGGCACTTTCGGCGGCATTTTCAAGAAGATTGTCAAACAAAGCCGTCAGATCCATTTCGCTGATATCACCTGTCGGAATATTGCCGATCTCTGCAGAAAATCGGATGCCGTTCTGACGGCAAATGAGCGCATAGCGATTGAGAATGACGTCCAACAGCCGATTGCCGCTGAAAAGATTGTTTTCATCCAACCGAAACGCATCCCGAATAGAATCGATGTAGCGCACGACCGCGTCGCTGTCGCTGTTTTTTGCAACCGCTTCCAGGCTGTACAAATGCCGTTTGATATCGTGCATGAGAATGTTGCGGTCTTCATACTGACTTGTTATGGATTCATAATACGCAATGCGTGCTCTGTTGCGCTCGTTTTCCGTTTGCAAAAACAGGTTTTCACGGTTGCTTCGCTGCACAAAATCATAGACCGCAAACACAACGATATTGGCGATCAAAAGCCCCACCGAGCTGACCGTCAAGCCGATCTTATACGGTTCTTCAAAACCGCAATACAGTTCGTAGTAAAACAAAAAATTGAGTACGAACACGGTCGCAAGCGGCAACAAGGTCAGAGCAAACAAAAATTTGTCCGATTCCTGCAAGTTCTCTTTGCCGGCAAACAACTTTGCGCAAACAAAAACAAGCAAAAAGTAAATCAACTTGCTCATGCCGCCCTGAATCGCCCACACCAGCATATTATCCTGCGCCGGCGGCAATTCTTCATGCAGAAAGACCGTAAAGAAAGACACCACGATCAATTCCGAAACGATCATAAACACCGTCAGCATCAGCGAGAAAAAGACCGCCGCTTTCTTTCTGATTTCGTAGCAGAAAAAAGCAATAAACAGCAAGCCCAGTGCAAACACGGCAAGATTGAGATACGGTATGTTGAAAAAATAAACCGCAAAGTTTACGGCAAACGCGGCAACATAGGCAATGAAAACGCGATAAGGCCGATCTGTGCTCTCCTGTTTTCGGCTGCCGACATTCTCGAAAAACAAAAAACAGGCAACAAACTCCATTAAATAAAAGAAGAAAGAAGCAATAACAGTCATTTATGTACACCCCCCCCCCGCAAACATTTGTTCCCTTTAAGTAAGCGTAAAAATCATTCTTAAACTGTGTGTAATAGCGTCTGGAACAAAAAACGGTATATTTGCCCGTTCGGTTTTGCAAGGTGATGCTTGTTTTATCGTAAGCGACCACATACCTGAGATTGACCATAAAACTCTTGTGCACCTGTGAAAACAAATTCGCAGGCAATGTGTTTTTCCACCATTCCATATTTTTTCGGGTAGGCAGTTCGCCCATGCGCGTCACGAGTGTCACGTTTCGTTTATCAATGTAAAGGTACAGTATATCTGTGGAACTGATTTTGAAACATCCGTCCTCATTGCTGAAAACCACCGGTTGCACGATCTGATAATACCGATTCACAGCCGCACACAGTGCGTTACGGAAGCGTTGTTCATCAATGGGCTTGGAGAGATAGCGGTAAACGCGGATCTCCATCGCATCATCCAGATACTGCGCATGGGTGGTAATAATCAGAATCAAGGCGTTTTCATTGCGCTCCAATATATGTTTCGCGCACACAAGACCGTTCATGCCCGTCATTTCCACATCCACAAAAGCAATGTCAAAAACCTCTTTGCAGGCAACGGCATCTTCACCGCTTTCAAAAGCAAACAGTTCAAACGCTTGGTTGTTTGCATCCATGTATGCCTTCACCAAGGCTTCCATCCGTGCGCGCACGGCACGGTCATCATCCACAAGTGCTATGTTCATAAAAACCGATCGTCTCCTTTTACTGTGATCTATCAATAGAATTAACACAATCCGACAAAACTCCAATCTAATTATACCATTTTCTCTCCCCTGTTGCAATCGGCGGTAATAACACGTTTTGCATTTTCCGCTACCGCTTTTGCATTTTTTGACAAACGAGTGCTGTTCTGTGCTAAAATGCATTGTATACAGTCAACAGAAAGGGGATGATCGCTCAAAGCGTATGGAGATCTCATTTTTAAAAGGGCAAGAGGAACACAGTAAAACGAAAAGGGAAAAGGAACAGTACACACAAAAAAATAATTTGAGAAAGGATTTTTTTATGAAAACGAAGAAATTACTATCCGTTGTTTTGATCGCGCTCATGCT
>JAFQKN010000108.1 GCA_017396895.1 Clostridia bacterium | reverse complement strand
GACAAAGGAATCCGTTTACATTGTTTCGGGCATCATCGACACCCGTGCGGATGAGGTGGTTGCCTGCCTTTACAACAACGGATTTGAGATCATTGCACGGCATGAAGAAAACGGCTGGCTGTGTATGGAATGCCGTCTTGCGGATTGAGGAAAACGTGATGCTGTATTTTGACGTCACCCCCGTTTATCCGCCTTATGAAAGTTCCGCAACCTGCACGTATACCGTCTATCCCTGTGCAGATATACAGCGGTACGAGGCTTATCTTGCGGAAATTGAAAAACATGGCTTTTCGCTGTATGCCCAAAACAGAATCGAAGAAAATCGGTTTGCAACCTACACGAATGAAGGCTGTCTTGTGCAGGCGGCTTTCATTCCTGCCGACAAGACCTTGCGCGTTGCGCTCGATATCAAAACCGCACTCTACCCCAAACATCCGCAGGAATGCGCAAAGACCGTACAGCCGGCTCTTTGGCAGTTTGAAACCGACCACAGGCTCATCGACTGCGGTATGTGCTACGTTATGCAGTGTGCCGACGGCAGCTTTTTCGTTATTGACAGTGCACATTCTTATTCCGTGCGCGACAACGACCGCCTGCACGATTTTCTTATTGAGCACACCCCGAAAGGGCAGAAATGTGTGATTGCAGGCTGGTATTTCAGCCACGGACACGCAGACCATATCTGCAAATTCACCGATTTTCTGAAATATAATAAGCGGGATGTCGTGATCGAACGACTGTATTATAACTTTATCAGCCAATCGCATCCCGATGCCGAACTGTGGGATGCGGCCGATCGCAGATTCACGGATGCCTTCCTTGCCGAGGTGGACAAGCACCCCGAAATTCCCGTGGTGAATCTGCACATCGGACAGCGTTTCTTTGTGCGTGAGTTTGCATTCACCGTGCTTTGCACGCATGAAGAAGTTTATCCCGGCTCTTTTGCAACTTACAACAATTCGTCCACCGTGCTTCTGTGTGAAGCCGCAGGAAGTCGCATTTTCTTCCCCGGGGACGCATCGGATGAATCCGACCGCGTTCTGCTGTCGTTCTACAAGGATGTTTTTCAGTGCGATATCCTGCAGGTGTCCCACCACGGACACATGGGACTGTCAACCGAATTTTACAAAAAGGCAAAGGCACCCGTTGTACTGTTCCCGACCACACAGATCAAATACGACGAAGAATTCGATCACTATGAAGCAAACCGCGTAGCGGTGGCACAGGCGCAGGAGTGTTATATTTCCGCCAACGGCACGGTCAGGTTCCCGTTGCCGTACAAAAAAGGCAGTGCCGAAGTGTATGCGGATGAAACGTTTGAGAGTTTTACGGGTGTGCAGAATCTTTGGAATTATACATACACCCCCGAACGCAAACGCGAACTTTACGAAGCGTATCTTGCCCGCGGAGGCAAACCCATTGAGGAATATAAAAAAGGCTTTTAATTCAGTTTATTGAATCGACAGAATAGGTGAGAGGTATGGAAAAGAGTAAAACAAGGTGGTATGAGAACCTGAATGCAGAAAAATGGAACGGTGAATATCCCTCAGGTTCACTTTTTGCCTACATTAAAGAAACATCCCTGCAGTATCGCGATCACGCGGCACTGGTGTTTGAGGGAAAAAAATACACATATCAGCAATTGCTTGACGGGGCTCAAGCAACCGCGGCGGCATTGCTGGCCAACGGTGTAAAGAAAGGCGATACGGTTTCTATCGTTTCGCCCAACACCCCGCAGGCGGTGTTTATGTTTTATGCGGTCAACCGCATCGGTGCGATCGCAAACATGATCCATCCGTTGCTGTCCGCCAATGAGATCCAGCAGATGATCGAGCAAACGGAAAGCAAGGTCGTGCTGACGCTGGATATGATCTATCCCAAGTTTGCAAAGTACGTCTGGAATCTGCCCGTTGCCCCGAAAATGGTCCTTGCACGCATTGCGGATGCACTTCCGCTTTTCAAAAGACCGGTCTACAATGCCAAAAACAAATTGGATCTGAAGATCAATCCCGCACATGACGTGGTGTACTGGAACGATTTTTTGGCTTCGGGCAAAAACACGCCGTTGCCTTCCGATGACGGTGCGGCAGACGATACGGCTGTCATTTTGTACAGCGGCGGCACATCGGGCAATCCCAAAGGTGTTTTGCTTTCCAATTTCAACTGCAATGCGCAAGCTGCTCATATGTACGATGTCGGCGGTATTGAAGATACGCTCGGCAAGCGGTCTCTGGTCGTGATGCCGCTGTTTCACGGCTTCGGCCTGATCGTTTGCCTGCACGGTATGCTCAGCCTCGGAATGCAGTTGTATCTGGTTCCGAAATATGATTTCAATGCCTGCAGCAAACTGATCATCAAAAAGAAACTCAACTGTGTGTACGGTGTACCCGGGCTGTTTGAAGCCTTGTTGCGTTCGCAGTACATTGAGGGCGCCGACCTTTCGTTTATGGATCTTTTGGTGTCGGGTGGTGACAAACTGCCCGAAAAACTGCAACTTCGTATGGATAAAGCCCTGCAAAACGGCGGTTCGCGTGCCAGACTTCGTGAGGCTTACGGCCAGACCGAATGCGTTGCCGGCTGTGCTATGAGTCCGCATTTTGACATGCGCATCGGCAGTGCGGGTATTGCGTATCCGGATGTTTTGTTGAAGATCGTCAAAAACGGTACGCAGGAAGAAGTGCCCGACGGTGAAGACGGTGAACTGTGCATCAGCGGCCCGATCGTCATGAAAGGGTATTATAAAAATGAAGCAGAAACGGCAAAGGCTCTGCAACGGCACGCAGACGGAAGAATCTGGTTGCATACAGGTGATTCGTTTGCAAAGGATGCCGAGGGGTACCTCTATTTCCGTCAGCGTAATTCAAGGCTGATCATCTGCGGCGGTTACAACGTGTATGCAACGCAGATCGAGGAAGTCATCCGTTCCTGTCCCGCAGTCGCACAGTGCTGTGTGGTCGGCAAAAAGGACAGAATTTACGGCGAGAAGATCGTTGCTTTTATTGTCCTCAACAGCAAACAGGCAGATCAGAAAACCGTCAGTGACAGCATCATGACCTGTTGCAAGGAGAATCTGTCTGCGTATTCACTGCCGCATGAGTTGATCTTCAAAGAGGAACTGCCCGTTACCAAAATGGGTAAAACGGACTATATTTCCTTGCAGCATGAGGTAAACAAAGGAAAGGAATAAGGAAAAATGTTTGAGCAGTTGGTAAATATATACAGGAACATCGTCGGCAATGATGAGGTCGAACTGACGCCGAAAACAAAGGTTTCCGACCTTATGTTATCCTCGTTGGGGCTGATCCAGCTCGTTTGTGCGATCGAAGACGAGTATGACATTGAAATCACAAACTCGGAAATGAAATCGTTTAAGACGATACAGGACGTTGTTCGTGTCGTTGAAAAGAAACTGAAGTGAGATTTTCGGTTTTCAGGATGACGGATGCTCCTAAATATGAGAGAGAGGGCTTTTTTTTGGAATTTGATCTCACATCTTCGCAATTGAATTTTTATAACGATGGCTTGGCGGCGGATGAAACGATGTGGAATCATATCGGCATCATCCGATTCAATAAAAAATATACCAGACAGGAATTGAGCGATTCGTTGGATCGGCTTCTGCAATTGCAGGAAGGACTGCGTTTGCAGGTGAAGCCCACTTCACATGGCCCGGTCTCATTTATCCGTGATTTTACGAAAAGAGAGTATCCGTTTTTTTCTTTTTCAGATGAAAAAGAGATGGAAACCAGGCTGTGTGAGATCATGAACCGCCCGCGCAGTGTATTCGAGGAACTGTTTGACTGTGCGATCTTTGAATTGCCGGATGCGTGCGGTTATTTTGCCAACATTCATCACATTCTTCTGGACGGATTCAGCACGTATATTATAGCCGAAAACCTGCGGGACGGGCTGTTGCAGATCGAACTGCCTGCCGATTCCGTGCTGACCTACCGTGAATGTGTGGAAAATGAAAACAACCACCGTCTTACCAAACGGTATGCGAGGGATGTTGCGTTTTGGAAAGAGATCTTTGCAGACCGTCCGCAGACCGCGTTGCTTTCGGCACAGGAGCGCACGTTTGATTTTTCGTCTGCACAGATTACTTGCGATATCCCTGCAGATTTGCTTGCACGTATCCGGACGTTTTGCGCAAAATCGGATGCGGCGCCCGATTCTTTCTTCCTGGCGGTGTATGCTTCTTATTTTCACCGCCGGTTTGACACCAATCAATTTGCCGTCGGGGTTCCCGTGCTCAACCGCAACTACGGTAAGCAGATGCATACGGTCGGTTTATTCATGCATTCTCTGCCGCTGATTATCGATATCAACGCAGACATTTCTTTTGCGGCAGTTGTGCAGTCGATCGAAGACAGCAGAACCAATCTGTGTAAACATCAAAAATTTACCCAACACGACCTGCGTCAATTGTTGAAAGAAGACAAGGTTTCGGTCGGCTCACTTTTTGATGTTGTTGCAGATTACA
Source organism: Clostridia bacterium (assembly GCA_017396895.1). GTDB lineage: Bacteria > Bacillota > Clostridia > Oscillospirales > Acutalibacteraceae > RUG806. Next base: position 10,792 of record JAFQKN010000108.1, on the reverse strand, counting down.
TAGAGTTTCCGAAAAACGACGATTTTGAACTGCAGTTTTTCTTTCCGCAGACACTCTCGGTGCCGCTGGAGATCCATGTGCAAGGGTTCACGGACGATACGTTTCAGTTGACCTTGCGGTATCGCACGGCTTGTTTTGATGCAGAAGAAATTCGCCTGATGGCGGATGCGTTTCTGAGTATCTGTGCGTTTGCGGTCGGACATCCCGATTGTGCGGTGGCGGATCTTCCGCTTTATTCCGACTTGTTGCAAGAACGGACTTTGGAACAACTGCGTGTTTTTAATGATACGGCCGCATCCTATCCGACGGAAAAATGTATCCATACGCTGTTTGAAGAACAGGCCGCAAAAATGCCCGAAAAAACGGCGGTGATTTCCGCCGAAGAAACGCTGACGTATGAAGAACTCAACCGACGCGCCAACCGTATTGCGCACGCGCTGATTGAAAAAGGGGTCGGAAAAGGGGATACGGTCGGTGTTATGTTGCCGCGCAAGACGCATCTGCTGTCGGCTTTGTTCGGCATTCTGAAAACGGGTGCGGCTTATCTGCCGATTTCGCTTGATGATCCGCAGGAAAGAATAAGGCATATTCTCACCGACAGCAAAGCGAAAATGCTTGTGGATGAGGATGCCGTACGTCTGTTGCTGACGGCGGAGAATACGGAGAATCCGCATACGGACGTGTGCGGACAGGACACCTGCTATTGCATTTACACATCCGGTTCCACGGGCGAGCCGAAAGGTGCCTGCATTTCACACGGTTCGCTGCTGAACCGTATCATGTGGATGCAGGAAAAATATCCTTTGGACGCCGACGGTGTGATCTTGCAAAAAACACCGTATACCTTCGATGTTTCCGTGTGGGAACTGTTCTGGTGGAGTCTGTTCGGCGGTCAGCTTGCACTTTCTGCGCCGGATGAGCATTTTCTTCCTGCAAAAATATTGGAAGAAACAGACAAAAACAAGGTCACGCACCTGCACTTTGTTCCGTCCGTTTTCGATCTGTTTTTGACGTATCTTGAAAAGAATCCGCAGAAATGCAAAAAATTTGCAAGCGTGAAACAGGTGTTTTTGTCAGGGGAGGCATTGTCAGCCTCACTCGTCAACCGTTTTTATGCGCTTTTTGATTACAGAGAAGTAAAACTTGCCAATCTTTACGGCCCGACCGAATGCACGATCGACGTGACATATTACGATTGTGCGCCGAATGAGACCGATCCCGTCCCCATCGGTAAACCCATCGCCAATACGCAGATCCGGGTGGTCGATGAAAAAATGCAGACGGTTCCGGTCGGTGTTACGGGGGAACTGTGCATTGCCGGGGTCAATGTCGGACAAGGGTATCTGCATAACCCTGTTCTGACAGCGCAAAAGTTTGTGAAAGATCCTTTCGGTGATGGGAAATTATATAAAACAGGCGATCTTGCCTTTTGGCGGTCGGACGGAAATATTGTATTCTGCGGAAGGCAGGACGGGCAGATCAAACTGCACGGTCAGAGAATTGAGATCGGTGAGATCGAATCTGTGATCGCTTCGGTGCAGGATGTGCAGTCCGCAACCGTGGTGGTGCAAACACACGCACACAGGCAGATTCTTGTTGCTTTCTATTGTGCGCAAACGGAGTGCGAACGGGCGATCCGCGCACATTGTGAACTGCATTTGCCGCAATATATGGTGCCGCGTGTTTTTGTCCGTCTTGCACAGATGCCTTTGAACGCAAACGGAAAAACGGATCGCAAACAGCTCATGCAGATGCCTGTTCAACTTGCCGACATTGAAAACGGTGCGCAGGATGCACAAAATGAAACAGAGCGAATGATTTGTCGATTGTTTTCCGAGGAGTTGGGTGTTTCGGTCGGGCGCAACGACAACTTTTTCGACTGCGGCGGAACCAGTCTTTCCATGATCTCGCTGTTGTCACAGCCGTATTTCAGCGATCTGACACGTGAAGATTTTATCCGAAATGCAACGCCGATGAATATGGCTGTATGTTTGCAAAACAGGCAAAAACCCGATTATTCCGTACTGCAATTGTTGCAAAAAGGCGAAAATGCCGAAAAAGCCATCGTTCTGATTCCTTTTGCGGGCGGTGATGCTGCAAGTTTCGCCGCATTGACGTATGCAATCTCGAAACGGTCTGCGGACTATGACATTTATTATGTCCGTTTTTTGCACACGGAGGAAGATATCCGTACTGCGGCACGTGAAATGATTGCACTTTCACAGAAAAGAAAAGTCTTTCTTTATTCTCATTGTGCCGGAAGTGCCGTTGCCGTACGTATTTTGCGGACTTTGGAACAGGATGATAAGAATGCCGTTGCGCACTTTGTTGCAGGCGGCAGTATTCCGCCTGACAAACCCGTAAAACGCAACATCTGGAGAACGGTTCCTTTGTTTGCGTGGAAAGCAATGCTGAAAAAAGCAGGCGCACCGTTTGTGGCTTTGGAAAAAGAACAGGTCGGAGACGTGTATGCCCGCTATTTGCTTGATACGGATTTGTATTTTGATACGTTTGCAATGCAGTGTAACAAACTGCACTGTCCGGTCTCACTTCTTATGAGCAAAGAAGATGTGTTTACAAAAAAGTATGATTCGGCAACAATGATTTGGGAACGGTATTTTTCAAAAGTACATTCCGTGCGTTACATTGCCGCTGACACGCATTACTTCCAATCCGAAAACAGTGAGGAAACGGCGGAATTTCTGCTTACGGTCTTTGAATAAAGCATAAAAAATCGCAATCTTTTGGCAGATTGCGATTTTTATTTTGTCGGATTGATTATTTTTTCGTTTTAATATTATTCTTTTTCTTATTCTTTTTTTTCTTATTCTTTTTTTTCTTGGTTTTACGGTTGCTTATGATCGCAGGCAGACCGTTTGCTATAAAGGTGCGCAACTGTTCGCCGCAGCGGCTGACGATCACATATTGAATGACGCCGAATGCGATGCCGACAAGGCAGAAAATGTGGTATTTTTTCAAGGGGCCGATGATGTCTGCTTCATTTCTCAAAAATTCACTGCAAAAACGTGTGGCGCTGTAAAGAATTGTGTATAGCGGCAGAAGCGTACCCGGCTTTTCTTTTTTTCTCCAAAGCATACAAAACACAAACAGCAGTACAGCCCATGCGGCCTCAATGAGTTGAACGGGGACTTCCGTGCGTTGGGAGGTGTGGTTGTACATTCCGAATACGGTGCTTTCAATGCCGCGGCAACAACCCGAACAGAAGCAGGCCAGTTTTGCAACCAGCAGTGAAAGTGCAAAGGCAGGTGTGGTCAGATTGGATTGTTTGAACGGATCAAGCCCGATCAGCCAATATACGATGTGCAGAATGAACGGAATGACATATAAATAGCCGAAATAGTTGGAACCTGTGTTAAAGGCGGAAGCAAAGACCGATGTCAAAATCAGAAGCGGGAAGAACTGCAGGCAGGACAGAATAACGGTTTCGATCATTGTCCAAAACAGTTTGCTTTTCAGAAAACGAAAACGGGTATTGATCCGCAAGTTCTTTTGGCAGGCAGCAAGCACTCGCTCGGACAGTGCAGACAGATTCTCTTTCTTTTGTCTGCAATGGCAGAGATTGAAGATCAGCAACGGAAAAAATGAAAATACATTTAATATAGAATACAGTTCCAGTTTTGTTCCGAAAATAAAAAGATATTTATGCATAATCTACCTCGCAGAATGGCTGAATGTGAACAAGTTTATTTTTAATTTATAGTATACATAAACAAGAGAGGAAAAGCAAGCAATTTTATACAATTGATTATTATTCCATATAATAATTACAAACGGGAAATAAGATTGCTTGTTCGTTTGTGATATTCCGTATTTTGTACAAGCGTTTTGAGAGTTTATTGTGAGTTTATAAAAATGATATACATATATAATGGAATGATAGATTCCTGTTTTAAGCACAAAGGTTTGTTTTATGCAGTGCATTGTATTGTCGGAACGCAAAGGAGGAATGTTTTTTGAAATTGAAAGACATCAGAATCTGGTATGCTTCGGTGGGTGCCTTGTGCCTTTGTCTGATTCCGTTTTTTGCATTTATGGTGAAATTGCAACTGTCGTATCTTGCGGTCTGTTTGCTGTGTCTGACGGCGGCGAGTGTTTTCTATATGTATGCGACCAAACGGATCACGCACCCGACGTGTAAATATACGGTGTTTCAGGCAATGAAGTTTGCCCAAACCTGCATGCAGGCAGGCATGAAAAATATGCAGCAGATCAAAGATAACAAACAGGCTTTTATGGACCTTGGCAAAAGCAATGAATGGTCGGAAAAACTTGATTACAATCAACTGACCGAGATGTTTCAGCTCGGTGTGCGAATGAATCTGGAAGTAAAAAGGGGAAAAAAATAATGTATACCGCAATTCATATTTTATCAATGGTCATTGCCGTTTTGTTCAACACCTATTACGGTTATAAACTCGGTTTGAGCAAACCCAAGGCGGCACTTTCTTCCGCATTTTCTCTGGCTTTGCTGTATATGCTGATGCTGGTTCTGGCATGGGTGGAAAGCGGATTTAAAAACTTCGGCGCACAGAACATGGTGCGGACCTATGCATTTGCACCGCTGGTTTTTGTTGTTGTATGTGCTGTTTTTAAGATCAGTTATCGCAAGGTCAGCGATCTGCACGCCATTTGGCCGATGCTGTTGCACGGCATTTCGCATCTTGCCTGCATCCGCGAAGGTTGTTGCGGCGGATTTACATATCGTAACGGTACTGCCCTTTGCAACATTGCCAATGCAATGACAGGGACCAATGTTTTGCCCAACCAGTTGCTTGAGTCTGTGGCTGCTTTGATTATTGCCGCCGTGATGTTCCTGATCGCATACAAGAAAAAGTTCGATCTCAACGGCAGGCTGTTTTATGTGATGATTATTGTGTACGGTGTCAACCGCTTTTTCTGGGAGTTCCTGCGCGACAACGATAAGATCATTGTTTTCGGTGATTTTCAGAGTGCGGTCAAGGGATCGATCGGTTTGTCCAACCTGTCATTCTATTGTATTGCAATGATTCTTGTCGGTGTGGTATTCCTGGTTGCTTTCCATATTTCCGATCGGAAAAAAGCCAAAGCAGAGGAGAAAAACGCCGCATGAAAGTTATGAACACAGAAGATCATCTTGTTGTTCTTTCGCATCCGCTTTGTATTACCAGGTTGGATGTTATCATCAAAACATTGCGCAAGGAAAAAAATATTGAAGCAAAAGCCATTCCGCAGATCCTTGCGGCCTTGGGGATGGGTGTTGTTACCGCACTTCCGACGGCTGTGGAGTATGTGCTTTGTTACAATAGAATAAAAAAAGAAAAGGTCACCGCCCCTGTTTTTGTGATGGGGCATTGGCGCAGCGGTACGACACTGGTGCAGTATTTGTTGTCGAGAGATAAGAATTTCGGTAATTTTGATCCTGCTTTCAACTTTGCATTCAATTATTATAATGTTTTGGGCTGGCTGTTCCGACCGCTTGTAAAGGGGCAGTTGTCCGAAACACGTCCGCAGGATAATATGCGGTTTGAAATGGATCTGCCGCTGGAAGAATACATGGCTTTTGCGAAAATCGAGGCCGATTCTTTGTATGCCGTCAACTATTTTCCGCAATCGTTCAACCGTTACATGAACAATTCCTACTGGCAGGATCTTCCCGCAAAAAAAGCGGAAAAACTCAAAAAGAAATATGACCGTATGCTCAGAAAATGCTCTGAGTACAGCAACCACAAGCGTCTGTTGCTGAAAAGCCCCGACAACACGGGCAGAATCAGTGTTTTGCATGAAATGTATCCGGATGCGAAGTTTATCAATATCTACCGCAACCCCTATACGGTCATCCGTTCCACACTGCACATGTATGACAGCACAATGGATATGTGGACGACACAGCCTTTGCCTGACCGCGGTGACTTTGAAGATTGGGTGATCGACAACTTCGTGCGGATGTACAGGAATTACTTTGCTTTCCTGCAAACCGCACCCGAGGGTTGCATCTATGAGATCCGCTTTGAAGATTTTGAAAAAGATCCGTTCCCCTATCTCAAAGAAGCCTATGAAAAACTGGATCTGGGTGACTATGAGGCCGCAAAAGCAGGTTTTGAAGAATACTGGCAACAGGAAGCCGATTACAAAAAGAACACCTTCGAATATCCCGAACATCTGAAAAAAAAGATCGAAGACAAACTCGGTTTTTATTTTGAGCATTACGGCTACGGGATCGGTGAAATTCAATAAGTGAATATGAAAAAAGAGCACCTGTATCGGTTTTTGATACAGGTGCTCTTTCACAGTGCTTTGCTTATTGTTGCTGTAAATTGCCTTGTTGCATGGCACTGCCCATGAGTTTGTCCATCAGGCCCTTTTTTTGCTTTTTTGGTTTGTATGTGGGCGGATGCGCCAGTCTGGTTCTTGCGCTCTTGGATGCGGAAAGATGCTGCATGATGGTAGTGACGGGTTCAAGCATGGTGTCGGTAAGGTAGGGGATGATCTGTGTCATGAGGTTTTTGTTTTCCTGGCAGATCTCACCGATGACCGTTACGGCGATCAGGCTTTGGCACTCGTTGGTGCCGTCTTCATACATTTCACCCAGCAGTGTGAACAACTTTTTCATTTTGTTGGGGTTGTTCTCGGTAAGTGTCATTTTAATAACGGGGTTCGCGTGATTGAGGAAGAAATCCTCGCACAGAAAATCTCCGTATTTTTCCACATTTTCATGCAATGCGGGTTTAAGTTCGGGATACACGACCGCCAGTTTGGAGGCAAGCGTGTAAGAGTCAAATGAACTGCCTCCGCGCACGGCCGCCTTGGAAACGGTGGAGGGGGCACCTTTTTTGGAGACGATCTTGGTTTTCTTTTTGTATGTTTCCGTGATCTGTTCGCTCATTTCGTTGACAACGGAACGAACGTCCTTTGCATCGTATTCATCGAGGAGCATCAGGTATGTGCCGTCAAGGTTGTACATAGAATCGTCATCCGCAACCACATCGGGTGCACAGGAAAGCAGGTGGATACGGTTGTTGCTGAATACAACGCGCAGTTTGCCTTTTTCGGAGGCAAAATCAATGACACTTGCCGTATCTCGGCTGTAGACCGCAGGCAGTTTTTTATCCATATCCTCTTTGAAAACCGGTGCGAAGCCGCAGGATGTGCAAGCCGGCAAAATGCCGCTGTATACGGCATCCATCATGTTTTTTTGTTCAAGCATGGTTAAGAATCCTTTCTGTTGGGGCGATCAGCCGTTCAAGGCTGCAAAATTTGCTTTGTTTGCTTTATACAGGTTCTTGTAAACGGCATAGTTTTTGTCGTAAACCGCTTTGTTTGCGGGGTTGGGCTGATAGGTTTGGGATGCGGGGATCATTTTCTTTGCATCCGCAAATCCTTGGATCATACCAAGACCGACCGCGACCGTGACCGCCGCACCGACCGCACCGACGTTCTGCGGGCTGTTCACCGTTTCCACCGTTCTGCCCGTAACGTCTGCAAGGATCTGACAAGTCAGAGCAGACAATGCACCGCCGCCGACGAAGCGGAGTGTTTTCGCCGTTTTGATCTTTTTGTCCTGCGCTTCCAGGAACCAACGCATATGGAAACATACACCTTCCAATACGGAACGGATCATCTCGCTTTTGCCCGTCTCAAGGGAGAGATTGAAGAACATTCCTCTTGCGTTGGGATCTTCAAACGGACAGCGGTTGCCGTGCAACCACGGGGTGAAAATGACACCGTTGCAACCTGCGGGAACGCGGGCGCACACTTCGGTCATATAATCATAAAGGCTGGTATATTTGCCTTCGTAGGAATCGGTTACATTTTTGGTTTCAAGGTAAATGCCGATCTCATCCAGAGCCAGATGGTCTTTTACCCATTCCAGACATTTGCCTGCGGTTTCAAGTTCGGCAAAGTAATTGAATTTGCCTTCTTCAGCACCCGTTACGGCAGCGATCATGGCATTGGCGTCCACGATGCTCTTTTCGACAACCGTGGAAACCCAACCGGAGGTGCCGTTGTAAACGTGGGTGTCACCGGGCAGAACGCAACCTGCGCCTACGCCGATGAGCGAAGCGTCACCGCCACCGCCGAACACGGAAGTGCCGGCTTTCAACCCCAGTTCTGTTGCCTGCTGTTCACGCAGACCGCCCACAACGGCTGTGGAGGGAATGACCTCGGGAAGATGCTCCATGTTGACACCGAGCATTTTGCACAGTGCGGGACTCCAGCACTGATGGCCGGGGCGGATGTCAAACAGTTCAGCCCCGAACGCGGAGTCGGGCGTCATGATGAAACGGCCCGTCATTCTGCCGATGAGATATTCTTTGACATCGAGCCATTTATGTACTTTTTTGAAGTTTTCGGGTTCATGGGCTTCCACCCATTTGTATTTCCATACGGGATCCTTGACCGAAGCGGCAACCGCCCCCGTAATGACAAGGGATTTCAGAAGTTTCGGTACGTTTGCACCGGCAATCTGAAAACCGTGCGCAATTCCTTTTTTGAGTTCTTCGCGCGCTCTCTGATCCATGTAACTGAGGGCTCTGCGAATGGCATTGCCTTCTTTGTCCACAAGCACAACGCCCTGCATCTGCGAGCAGAAAGAAATACCCTCGATCTGATCGGCGGAAATGCCTGCTTTTGCAAGGGCGATCGGTGTGGTCTCGCAAAGAGCCGCCCACCATTCTTCGGGATCCTGTTCCGCACCGCCGTCCGGGAATACGTAAAGTTTGTAGCCTTTGGATGCACTGCCCAACAGGCGGATGGAGTCGGAAATTTCAAATACACAGGTCTTGACACCGGTCGTGCCGATGTCGTACGTAATGGCATACTTCATTATTTTTTCAACCCTTTCTCATAAATCTTTTCTGCCTTCAATGGCTCGGGTAAGGGTAACAGAATCGGCATATTGCAGGTCACTGCCGACGGGTTGACCGTAGGCAAGGCGCGAGACCTTGACACCCATGGGTTTTAGCAGACGTGATAAGTACATGGCGGTCGCTTCTCCTTCAATGTCGGAGTTGGTCGCCATGATAACTTCCTGCACATTGTCGGGTTCTATGCGCGCAAGCAGTTCTTTGACGGTCAGATCTTCGGGGCCGATCCCCTCCAACGGAGAAATGACACCGTGCAAAACGTGATAGGTGCCTTTGAATTCGTTGGTCTTTTCAATGGCCATGAGATCTTCCGCGTTTTCCACCACGCACACCGTACTGCGGTCGCGCTTGGGATGGCTGCAGATCGGACAGTATTTTTCTTCCGTCAGATTGCAACACAGGTCACATTTTTTGATTTTTTCACACGCATCGGCAATGGTCTGTGCCATGGATAAGCCTTCCTCTTTGGGCAATCCCAAAACAAAGAAAGCCATGCGCTGAGCCGTTTTTCTGCCGATGCCGGGCATTTTTTCAAATTGCTCTATGAGTTTTTCGAGTGGGGCGGCTGTAAATTCCATCGGTTTACATCAATCCGCCCAGACCGGGAATGTTCATGCCGCCCGTAACGCTGTTCATAGACTGTTCCATGGTGTCGTTTGCCTTGCGGATGGCTTCGTTGAGAGATGCCAGAAGCAGATCTTCAAGCATATCAATGTCTTCTGCGTCCACTACGTCGGGTTGCATTTTGATCTTGACTACTTCGTGTTTGCCGGTGACGGTCACTTCCACGGCTCCGCCGCCTGCGGATGCGGTGAATTCACTGTTTTCCACTTCTTCCTGTACACGCTGCATTTCTTCCTGCATCTTCTGCAGGCGCATCATCATTTCATTTCTGTTGGGCTGACTGGGAATTCTTGCTTTCATATTAAAAAATCCTCCGATTCAATTTTATTCTACTTTGGGTGTCAAACGTCTGCCGAGCACTTTTTCGGTTGCGTCCGAAATGGCATTGCTGAAACCTTCGTTGCGTAAAAACACGGGCAACAGACGGTTTTTGGTATGGATAATCAGCATGGAGCCGCGAATTTCTGCCGTGGAATCCGCAAGATGACCGATCAGCGGTTTGCACAGGGCTTCTGCCTCAATGCAACATCTTGTCCACGTGCGACCGTCCAATCCGCCGTTTTCTGCTTCGGCGGCGGCTGAGACCGGGGATGCAGGTCCGGCAGGCGGTGTGAAATCGTCGTCGTCAAAGGGGAGACCTGCAAACGGTGAAGACTCCGTAGAGGCTTGCTGTGCGGGCATTCCGCCGAACAGGGCAACGGGCGTGTCTTCGGGCAGATCGTCAAACGGCAGACTTTCCTGCTGTTCATTGGTTTTGGTGTTTTCGTTGATTTCCGCAGGCGGTGTTTCGTCCCACAACAGGTCGGAATCAAACGGCGGTGCATCCGTGTCGTCAAAAGGTAAATTGTCCGTTTCATCAAACGGCGGGGGCACTTCTTCGTCCGCAGGCGGGATATCCGCAAATACATCTGCCACGAGATTCTGAACGGGATTATGCGCCTGTGTGGGTGGGGTATCGGGCGTAAAGGGAAGATCCTGAGCAATTTCCTGCGATGCAAGTGTTTGTTCGATCGGATGCACGGACGGCATCTGCACCTGCGTCACAGGCTGTGCAACGGCAACGGAAATGCCGTTTGCCTGCAATTGCTTCCATTGATTTTCAAGGTCTGCCACACGCTGTGCGAGGGCGGCAACGGAGGTGTCCGTTTCGGGACGGCACAGATGAATGAGTGCCATTTCCGCTTCCACACGGCGGTTCTGCGTTTTTTTGATGGCATCCACCGCATCGGAAAGCACGTTCAGTGCACGCAGAATGGCTTCTGTAGTGAACAGGGAAGCCAGTTTTTTGTTTTCTTCAATTTCTT
>JAFQKN010000107.1 GCA_017396895.1 Clostridia bacterium | reverse complement strand
AGATCTACAACTTGCCGTTCATGCGTACCGTAGGACAGATCGAGGAAGGATTGGCAGTCATACTGTTGACCGCCGATTTCGCCGAGTCCGAAAAGGCTCATGAAAAAATTGATGATCGCAATGAAAAACGCAATAATTTTCTCAAACATGGTAGATCCTCCTGAAATAAATTCTCATATGTGACGGTCTGCCACTGCTTTTATATTAACATAAAATAAACATATTTTCAATATGTAAACGCATCATGCAACAAGACTTTGTTAATTTGTTTCTGCTTTGTTATTATAATTATAAACATTAGTAATAAATAAAAAAAATAGGAAAAATCTTAAAAAAAGACTTGACAAACCTATGTCGGATGTGTATAATAGCCTTGCGTTTAGAGGAATGGTGTAACGGTAGCACGACAGACTCTGACTCTGTTTGTTGGGGTTCGAATCCCTATTCCTCTGCCATGAAAAACGACAAGTTTCGACAGAAACTCGTCGTTTTTCAATGATATCCGTTCCTTGCGGAACGGGTGATATATCTTCGATATGATATCCACCTTCGGTGGGTGATATATGCCTGCGGCATATAAAGGAACGGATATTATATCATATTTTCACGAAGTGGAAATATATCATACGGTGCCAGCCGTATATCACATCGCGTAGCGATATATCATTTTGTAAAGGTTCAAATTCCTACGCAAAACTGCCGAAAATATCTTTTTTGTAGCTCATAGACAATTATAAGCATCATCCCTGTGATGGTGCTTTTTTTGTTTTTGTTCTGCCGCTGTAAAAAAGAAGCAGTATCTATTCTCCGACAGGGAGAACGGATACTGCTTTTGTCTGTTTACAGCAAAGATGCGGCGGCCTTGTCAAGAAGCAGAACTGCATCGGGATGCTTTTGTAAAATCGAAGCGGGAACAAGCGGTGTGACTTCGCCTTTGACAGTGTCAAAGATTGCCTGTGCCTTTGCGGGGCCCGTTGCGATCAGCACGATCTTCTTTGCATCCATGATGGAGCCGACGCCCATGGTCAGTGCATAATGCGGCATGGGGTTTTCATCAAAATAACGGCTGTTAGCCTGCAGTGTGCTGTCGGTCAGTTTGACCTTGAAGGTGCCGGTCGTGAATTCGTTGCTGGGTTCATTGAAACCGATGTGGCCGTTATTGCCGATGCCGAGAAGCTGAATGTCGATACCGCCGGCGGCCTTGATTGCGGCATCAAAAGCGGCGGCTTCCTGTTCGGTATCTTCTGCATTGCCGTCGAGAATGTGCACGTTGCTTTCCTGAATATCCACATGATTGAAAAGATTTTCATGCATGAAGGTATAGTAGCTGTTTTTGTCGTCTTTGGGCAGATCGCAGTATTCGTCAAGATTGAACGTAACAACGTCTTTGAAAGAAATTTCGCCTGCTTTGTACATTTCGATCAGACGATTATAAGTGGGAACAGGGGAGGCACCCGTAGCAAGACCGAGAACGCTTGCACCGTTCTTTTTGAGCTGTTCTGCAAAAATATCCGCTGCGGCAAGGCCAAGGGAGGCGGCATCTTCAAAAATTCTGATTTCCATAACAAACCATCCTTTAATTTATTGCAATTATTATATCACCGCGATATGCTTCTGTCAATTGCAAATCATGCTTTCTCGCCCTTTCCAACGCTTGTCAGCAACAACCAAAGAGAAGAGAAGAACCCCAGTTTTTCAACTTCCTCGCTTGCGATCAGCGGGATCTGCGCAATTACTTCATCTGCGGCATAAACGGTTAATGTGCCGATCTGCTGTCCTTTTGCTACGGGTGCTTCAAGTTCTTGTGCCAATTCAACTTTTTGTGTGACGGTTTCACTTGTTCCTTTTTTCAAAAGCACACCTTGCGGAGTTTGTTCGCAGACGGGTTGCACAAACCGTTCTTTGCCGTGTAATACCTGCACTTGCGTAATCAAAGATTCGTCAACGGTCGGCGTGTAATTCTCATAGTTTGAAAATCCCCAATTGAGCATGGCTTTGGCGGATTCAAAACGGTCGGAACTGTTTTCGGAGCCCATCACAACAGCAATCAGATCCATACCGTTGCGTGTTGCTGTGGCGGAAACACAACATCCTGCTTTGTCGGTTGTGCCTGTTTTCAAGCCTGTTGCACCGTTATAAAAGCGGATGAGTTTGTTGGTGTTCACGATTTCCGTTTCACCGTTGCGCAATGTGTCCATCCATATTGTTGTGTAGTCGGTAATGAACGGATATTGCAACAATGCTCTGGACATCAGTGCAACATCGTATGCGCTTGTGAGGTGATCGTCGGTTGTATCGTCAAGTCCTGTGCAATTTTCAAAATGCGTGTTTGTCATGCCGAGTTCTTTGGCTTTTTCGTTCATCATGGCAACAAAGCCTTCGTCACTGCCGGCAATGTGCTCACCGAGTGCGGTGCAGGCATCATTTGCACTGTATACGGCAGTTGCTTTGAGGAGATCGTCCACAGTCATCGTTTCTCCGGGTTCTAACCAAATCTGAGAGCCGCCTCTTGATGCCGCTGTTTCGCTGACGGTAACGCTGTCGCCCAGAGAAAGAGTTCCTTTGTCAATTGCTTCGCAAATTAGCAGAAGCGACATGATTTTTGTGACGGATGCAGGGAAAACAGTTTCATTTTCATTCAGTGCAACCAATACTTTTCCCGATCCGGCATCCATCAACACTGCTGATTTTGCCTTGATTTGCTGAGCAAATTCCATTGCAGCGGCTTCCTGCGAATAAATAAGGTTTTCGTCAACGGTTGCGGTCGTTTCTCCGCTTACATCTGAAACGGATATCTGATCTGCTGTTGCACTCAAATGAAGGCCTGACAGAATACAAACGGCTAATGCAAGTGATAATAATTTTTTCATAATACCCTCCGTGTTATCTTTCTCAATCAATCGTATGCGGACATGATATAAAAAATACCTTTGTGCATTGATTTGTACGTTGAATTGATGTATAATCATTGCGGTGATGGCTATGAATATTCAATTTTTCACCTTGGGTTGCAAGGTGAATCAATATGAATCCGAACAAATCAGAAGATTGCTGAAAACGGAGTTCGCGGAAGAAGATATACAAATTGTT